>DSBN01000094.1 GCA_011046055.1 Sediminispirochaeta sp.
GCAGGGTTACGAGGAGCTGCGTCTGTTCTACTACGAGCCCCGCTATGGACTAGGATTCGTATCAGCACGATATCAAATTTTAGAATAGGGCTTTTCTCAATTTGGAGAAAAAATTGGAGATTTTTTTTCTCGGGCTCTGACCGTACTTCATAGAGTAATCGAGTACGGCTTGATGCAGTGAGAAATCGTTGCCGTGTTTTTGTTTCAGATCGTCCCAATGTTTGACAATCCACATGTAGAGGTCCGACATGCTTCGCCCCGGAAATCCGTAGATGATCCGCTCCCGTTCAATCAGATGAATGATCGGCTTGTAGACCTTGTTATACCAGCTTGCGGCGGCATCGAGAAAGGGTATCTCCTCCTCTATGCCCTGGTTGAGGAAATATTTGTGTCCCTGTATGTGGCCAATCATCTCCTCGTACCTCCCCGGTTCGGAGAAGTTGATCTCTTCCGGGGGGATAACAGTGTCGAGCTTCGTTTCGCGGAAGACCTTCCGTTTTTCGTAGTGTATCACCTCGTCCTTGAGTTCCGCGGCGCTCATGCCAGGGCGCAATTTTATCTCCGAATCCAGCTCGACCACCTCCGCATCGATTGCCTCGATCCCCTGGGTCTTGGCAACCGACACTCGGTGGTTGCCGTCCCGGACGAAGTAGACCCCACCGATTTCGTAGAGTTTGATCGCCGGTAGGTTTACATCCGCCAGGTGTGCCCGGTCGACGCTCTCCCACCTTCCACGAATAAAATCCCTTTTGGGCAGAAAGGCGGAGGTGAAATCGTTGTAACGGCCTTCGCTGCCGACGATGTTATCAATTGCTACGGCCCGCATACCTCGATATATTTCTGACCTCGGACGGAGAAGCTGGCGAACATCATCCAGCGAGAGGAGCTTCTGACGTTCCGGGGTCAAAGCGTTGAGGAGTTGAGAGATGGTAGCCTTGGAACGGGCCTTGTTGAAATCTTCTCGAGCTTGATACTTGATGTGAAAGTTTCCCGTTGACATATTAAGAGACCTCAATATTGAGCAAAGTGTGTTCGTAGGCGTTGACCACTATGGTCTGGTGATAAATTCTCTCTCTGTTCTCGTTCATGTCATATAGGTGCACATGACCATGAACCAGATAGCGAGGTTTAAAATATTTCATAAAAAACAAAAACGTCTTGAAGCCCCGGTGGCAGCGGTCATAACGGTCGCCGATTCCTCTCGGCGGGGCGTGGGTGAGCAAAACATCGACCCACCGTCCGTGGAATATTCGGTGATAGAGCATTTTTGGGAATAGTTTGAGCATGTGAAAAAACATCCCGGTCTCGGTAAATTGATTTCGTCCCTTGTTGTAACGCATACTCCCGCCGAGTCCGGCGACAATCAAGCCCCGGCGCCTGAGAACTTTTCCGCCCACGTAAGTCGATCCGTAGCTTTTTTCAATGAACTCCTCCTTCTCAGCTAAGGAGGGGAAGGATCGGTACTCATGGCGGTAATAGGCGATGCGGCTGAGGTTGTGGTTGCCGAAGACAAAGAGCAGGGGCTTATTCAAGTTGGAGACAATGTAACCGTAGTAATCCATTTCCAGGTCTCCCGCGCTGAGGACCAAGTCAACGTCCCCAAACCGCTCTCTCAAACTCTTGGAATAGATCAGTGGGTCGATGTGATCCGCGATACAGAGGATTTTCATGACCTCTTATTTGGCATCCAACATCGAAAAATCGATGCCCTTCAAGTAGTTTAGTAGTTTTTCTTTGCCCACCAAGTCGATGGGGCGACTCTCCACGTAGTCCAGGGATTTTCTAGAAAAATTCGACGAGTTGATCAGGGTGCCCCGGGTGGCGTTAATTTTTCGCATCTCTTCGTGGAGCGAACGAATAGTGCTCTCCCCGATCGAGTTGGGGGTGCGAAAGAACCAGAGCAGCTTGGGCATCTTTTTCGCGTTTCTCCAACGCACATCGCTGTCCACCGCGATTATTTGGCAGCCGTCCTTGATCTCCTTGATGTCCCGGATCGTCAACTCCATCGGACCGGTGGTGATGGCCTTGCAGATATCGAAGAACTCCGATGGAGAAGAGGTGAGGTAGTCCTTCATATGGTCATCGGTTCGCAGCTCCTGGTACTGGCTGAGTTTTTCCGCCACATCCTTGAAGGAGGGCTTTTTTTTGTATATCAACTCCCACTGTTCGATGGCTTCGTCGAAGCGGCGGTCCCGTTCGTAGCAGATGGAGAGAAAATAACGTGCGTAAAGAGTCTCCTTCGAGCCGGGGTCGCTGCTGAGTTTGATGGCTCTCTCGAGCTCGGTGGCGGCTTTGTCAAAACTGTTCATGTTCATGTAGCAGCTGCCGCGCTCGATGAGGGCCTTGATCTTGAGATCCGGATCACGCTGGGCTTTTTCGAATGAGACCAAGGCGGCCACATAGTCGTGGTTCTCCTTTTGGATCTTGCCCTGGTAAAAATGGGCCTCATAGTTGGCCGGATCGTATTTAATCGCCGCTTCGAACTCGCTCTTGGCCTCCAGGTGTTTTTTCGACCGGTAGAGGATATAGCCCAAACGCTGATGCGCCTTGGCCAGGCGGGGGTTCAGCTCGATGGCCTTGCGGAAGTACTTCCGCGCTTTGTCGGATTTGTTTCGTTGTTCGAAGAGTTCTCCCACCTTGAGGTAGTAGTCAGGCTGTTTCGGTTGCAGCTTGATGAGCAGGAGGTACTCTTTCAGCGCCTCTTCGGCTTGGTTGAAACGCTCGTATAAAATGGCTATCATCTGCCGAAATTCTTCTTCTTTGGTATACCCCTCGAAAATACCGATTTCGTTGACCGTTTTGAACTCCATGAGCGCCAGCTCAGGTTTGTTCTGCTCCAAATAGGCTTTTCCCAACAGGTAGTGGGCGTCTACGTTTCTGGGATTTTTGGCGAGGATCTGTTTCGCCCCTCTGGTTACCGCCGCCGCCTTGCCGTTGTCCAGCTGTTTGAAAAGTGTTTCGATCTGTTTCGGGGCGATAATGGATTTGACCAGGAAAAAAGTTATAATACCTATAGTAATGC
>DSBN01000160.1 GCA_011046055.1 Sediminispirochaeta sp.
GATCGTCTTTGAAAGGGAGATGTACGGGCGGAACATCTACCCGCCGGTGGCCGGTCTGCCGTCGCTTTCGCGCTTGATGAAAGACGGAATCGGGGAGGGGATGACCCGCAAGGATCATCCCCACTTGGCCAGTCAGCTCTTCGCCGCCTACAGTTACGTGAAGGATGTCCGCAACCTGGCTTCGGTGATCGGCGAGGAGGAGCTCACCCCCCTGGATCACAAGTATATGGAGTTCGGCGAGGCTTTCGAGAAACGCTTTGTCAGCCAGAGAAAGGACGAGGATCGGAGCATCGAAGAGACCTTGAACCTCGGATGGGAGGTGCTGCGGAACCTTCCGCCGGAGGAGCTGCACCGGGTCAGCGATGAGGAGATCGAGGAGTTTTATCAAGGTTAGAGACCATGAGAAACGTAGCACCCACCAAGTCAAATCTCCTCAAGCTGAAGGACGAGCTGAAGTTCGCCCGTCTCGGGCACGAACTGCTGGACCAGAAACGGAACATCCTGATTCTCGAGCTGTTGGCCTTGGTGGATCAGGCGGTGGATTTCCAATCCCGGGTGGAAAAAGCGCTGTCCCTGGCCTTCGACGCGCTGCAGAAGGCCGGGGTGGATATGGGAAAGCTCAAGGTATACCAGGTCAGTCGAGCGGTGAACATCGAAGCTGATATCTCCCTGAGTCGTCGACGGGTTATGGGGGTGAGCCTTCCGGTGGTGGAGACCAGCTTCACCGAACACAGCCCCTATTTCAGCCCCTCCGGAACCAGCATCTGGGTGGACAGCGCCCTGCAGGAGTTCAAAGAGACCCTGGAGATGATGGGACGTCTGGCGGAGCTGAAGGTCTCCATCATGCGGCTGGCCCGGGAGGTGAAGAAAACAATCCGCAAGGTGAACGCCCTGGAGAAGATCGCCATTCCAGAGCTCCAGGAAAGTGTCGATTATATCAATAACCGTCTCGAAGAGAACGAACGAGATATGTTCGTGCTGATGAAAATGGTGAAGGATCGTCTTGAAAAAAAAGAGGAGGGGCGACATGCAGGGGCCGATTCGTAACATAGTGGTCTATATCGATGGCAGCGAGGAGGCTATCAGCGCCGCGCAATACGCCATTGCTCTGGCCAAATCCACGGGAGCGCGGCTTTACGCTCTCTACGTGATAAATACTCGAGCCTTGAACGATCTGGTGAAGGCAAGGATCTTTCTGGACACCGAGGAGGACGAGTACCACCGTGACCTGGAGGCCGACGCCGATCGTTATCTGCGACACGTGAGCAAGCTGGCCGCGCGCAAAGGCTTGGAGATAGAGAGTCTCAAACGAAGCGGAACGGTACACCAGGAAATTAAGAAGTGCGTCGAGGAGTTCGATGCCGATCTGCTGATAATCGGTGAACTGTCTCGAATAAGAAGCCGCAGGGACGAGTTTTACAACGAGTCGGAGAGGGCGATGCGTCTTGTCCCGTGCTCGGTCCTTGTGGTAAAAGATGAAGAGCGGGTCTGGGACATCTACGACGCGCTGCCGGAATAGGGGGTATTATGGCATTGCTTGATCTTATTAGTCCGGAAATAATTAGGGTTCCTCTGGAATCGAAGTCGAAAGAGGCGGTGATTCGGGAACTGCTGCAGGTATTGATAGAGGCGGGGAAGTTGAAGGACTTCGACGCTGCCTACGAAGCGCTCTTGGCGCGCGAAGCCAAGGGGAGCACGGGGCTGGAGGACGGAATCGCCGTGCCCCACGCCAAAACGGACCGGGTGGACAGTCTGACTCTCGCCATCGGTATCGCTCCGGAGGGGATCGACTTTCGGGCTCTCGACGGGAAGCCGAGCTACCTCTTCTTTCTGATGCTGGCGCCGCCGGACCAGTCGGGGCCACACATCGAGGCTCTCTCCGAAATCGCCCGGCTGACGCAGTCGAAGAGTTTTTGCAAAATGCTGCGTCGTGCCGAGAACGCCGAAGAGGTCGCCGATCTCCTGACCGAGGAAGAGTGAAGGCCATGGAGATAACACGGGAGCTTGATTTCGATACCGAGCAAGAGGCGAGCCTCGACAACCACAGCTTGCTCAACCTGCTCAACATCATTCAATACAACTTCCTGATGCTGAACAATATCCTCCCGGAAGGGACCTCGCTGATGAATCTCTACGGTTTTGTGCAGGATTTAGCCCAACGACTGAGCAAAAAGGCCTTCTCCCCGGCCGAAGGTGAGGATGTCCGCCGCATTCAGAGCCAAATCTTGAGCGGAGTCGAAGAGGCGGTGCAGCTGCTGCACACGGAGGAGGAGAAAAAACGGGCCGATGAGATGGTCGACAACATCCGCTCCATCGTACGTATTCTCAACTGTCGGCTCGAAGATTTCGAGGAGAAGGAGAGGCGCGGCTTGTTTGCCTGGCTGGACTACGATACCGCCGCGCTCGATCAGGAACAGCGTGATTTTTTGATGGCGGTGGAGAAGAACAGCGGGGGGCGCTACCGCATTGTCTACAACATCGCCGAAAAGGACGAGAACAGCTACTTCGTCGTGGTGACAATTAACGGGGTTGAGCCGACCAAGATAAGAATACCCATAGTCCTGAAGGATGTCTTTCGCGATTTGTTGGCCAACGCCCGTAAATATACCGCACCGGGGGGCAATATCTTAGCCGGGGTGTTCCAGGATAGAGAGATGCTGGTTCTCACGGTGGAGGATACCGGCCGGGGAATCCCCAAGGACAGTATCGAGAAGGTGGTGGGGTATGGGTTTCGGGCGCACAATGTCGAGGATAAACACTCCTACGGGGGTGGGTTTGGTCTGAGCAAGGCCTACTACGTCTGCAAGCGCCTAGGCGGCAGAATGTGGGTCGACTCGGAGGAGGGACGGTTCACCAAGATTCGTATGCAAATACCCTGTTAGGATGAGTCCCGCCAGGACAGCAATTCTCATTTTGGAAAGTGCACTTGCACTTTCCAAAATGAGAATGCCTCCAACAGTTAGAAACACAAATTATTGCTATGCAAATGAAGCAAATTCTCAATTTGGA
>DSBN01000247.1 GCA_011046055.1 Sediminispirochaeta sp.
ATATAGGGTGAAGCTATGACAGACACTGTTTCAATTATCCTAGACTCGCTTCCCTTTCTGCTCCAGGGCACCGGGGTGACCCTGGGCCTGGTCTTCTCCTCCCTGCTGTTGGGATTCCTGCTGGGCATCCCCATGGCCCTGGCGGAGGTATACGGGAGCGATCTTCTGGCTCGATTTGTGCGGACTTACGTGTGGTTTTTTCGCGGGGTCCCGGTGCTGGTCCTGCTGTTTCTCTTCTACTTCGGGCTGTTCAACCTGATCGGTCTCAACCTCCCGGCCTTTGTCTCCGGCATCGTAGTGCTCGGCCTGCGGAGTACGGCGTATCAGTCACAGATCTTCCGCGGCAGTATACAGTCGATCAAGAGGGGCCAGATGATGGCCGCCGAATCGCTGGGCTTGAGCCGGCGGCGGGCTATTTTTCACGTGATCCTGCCCCAAGCCCTGCGGCTGTCCATCCCCGGCTGGTCCAACGAGTACTGCATCCTTTTGAAAGACTCGGCCATCACCTACGCCATCGGGGTGATGGAGATCATGACCCGGGGCAACTTCATCGCCACCACCACCTACCAGCCGATGCCGATCTTTCTGGCCTGCGCGGCAATTTTTATCGTTCTGACCTACGGGGGAATATTTCTGCTGAACCTTTTGGAAGAAAAAGTTCGGATACCCGGCTACGACGACAACACAAAGGGAGCGAGGTACTGATGCAAGAGTACGATGGGCCTGTTTTACAGGTCAAGGACATAAGAAAAAGCTACGGCGACAACCTGGTTTTAGATGGGGTCAGTTTCGACGTAAACTACGGCGACACCAAGGTCATCATCGGCCCTTCCGGGACGGGCAAAAGCACCCTGCTGCGCTGTATCAACCATCTGGACATGCCCGACAGCGGCGAGATATTCCTCAACGGACGGGAAGTCCACGGCAGCAAAAAGGACATCAGCAAGTTCAGGCAGCAAATCGGCTTTGTGTTCCAGGATTTCAACCTCTTCGACCACCTCACCGCCCTGTCCAACGTGATGTTAGGCCCCTTGAAGGTGCTGCACATGGAGAAAGAAGAGGCCCAGAACTTGGCCATGACCGAGCTCGAGAGGGTCGGCCTGGCGGATAAGGGAGATCTCTACCCGGCCCAGCTCTCGGGAGGGCAGCAACAGCGGGTCTCCATCGCTCGAACCTTGGCCATGAGTCCCAAGCTGATTCTCTTCGACGAACCCACCTCCGCGCTGGACCCGGAGCTGATCGGCGAGGTGCTGGAGGTGATGCGGGATCTGGCCCTGGCCGGGATGACCATGGTGGTGGTGACCCACGAAATGGGCTTCGCCCGTTCGGTGGCCAACGAGATTATCTTTATGGAGCAGGGAAAAATTCTCGAGCAGGGTCCTCCGAACAAAGTCTTCTACAAGCCCGAATTGGAGAGAACCCGGCAGTTCATGCACAAGATCACCGAGCTCTACGGGGAAGAGGGGAAGGAGTGATGGCTGACTCCGATTTTTTTCTGGAAATAGTACTTCCCCGCTTGGCAGAGGGGACGCTGGTCACCATCGAGCTTGTTCTGCTCTCCGCCCTGCCCCAGCTGCTCCTCGGTGTCCTGATCGCCGTCGCCCGCGTCTACGGCAACAAGTTGATCTCCGGACTCTCTTTGGCCTACGTGGTCTTTTTCCGCGGAACCCCTCTGGTGGTGTTACTGTTCATCCTCTACTACGGGCTACCCTCGATCGGGCTCTACCTCTCGCCCACCGTCGCCGCGGTGGCGGGTTTCGCCCTCTGCGGCGGGGCCTACCAAGCCGAGTACATTCGTGGGGCTATCCAGTCTATCAAACACGGTCAAATGCAGGCGGCCCTCTCACTGGGACTGACCAAACCCTGGGCGGTACTCCACGTGATCCTGCCCCAGGCTCTACGGAGAGCCATGCCCGGAATCGCCAACGAGTTCACCTACCTGGTGAAGTACTCCTCTCTGGCCTTCATGATCACGGTGATCGAACTCACCGGGGCTGGAAAAATCATCGCCGGACGCTACTTCGTCTACACCTACGTGTTCAGCTTCATCGCGGCGATCTACCTGGTCCTGGTCAGCGCGGTGAGCCAGCTGGAAAAGTACCTGGCCAAACGATTTCAAATACCCGGCGTCGAGATGAGGTCCTAAAAAAAATGGAAAAAAAGGGACGGAGCCTCGACCCCGTCCCTCGCTTCGTAGCATTACATGCCGTACTTTTCTTTCAACTCTTCCCAGTAGTCCGAAGCCTGCAGGCGTCGAATACCCTCGCTGAGCATCTCCCGCAGCTCGTCGTCGGACTGCCGTACCCCGTAGCCGTAGGCGTCTCCGGATTTGTGACTTCCGGCGATCTTTATCGGCTGGCTCTTCATCGCGTCCTCCACCATAGTGGCGTCCTGCATGGCCGACTCGATTCGTCCGTTGATCAAGTCCCGTAAGGCCAGAGAGAAACTGTCGTAATAGACCAGCATCTTCGCGTCCATTTTGCCCGTGGCTATCAACTGATCTTCGATCCAGTTGGCGGCGGTGGTCCCTCGCTGAGCTCCGATTTTGTACTCGCCGCTGAGCGCCTCTTCGTAGCTGAGATCCGAATCGTCTCTGATCGCCACCGCCAAGTCGGTCTCCCAGTAGGGGATGGTGAAGGAGATGATCTTTTTCCTCTCCTCGGTGATGGACATCCCACTGGCGATGAAGTCGATCTTTCCGGACCTGAGACTCTCTACAATACCGTCCCAGGCGGTCGGTTGATGCTCTACTTCAAAGCCCATCTCCTCGGCGATCCAGTCGACCGAATCAACATCGAATCCCGCCGGCTCCCCGGACTCGTCGATGTAGGCAAAAGGCGGAAAATCCGGGTCTATACCGTTGATATAGACCTTCTCTTCGCCCTCCTCCTGCTGACCTCCCGCCCAGACCGTGGACATGGAGAAGAGCAGCGCCAGCATCAAGGTGAGCACCACAATTTTTCCATACACTCGCATAAGCTTCCTCCGTTTTGAAACTGTATTTTTA
>DSBN01000076.1 GCA_011046055.1 Sediminispirochaeta sp.
AAGTGCACTTGCACTTTCCAAAATGAGAATGCCTCCAACAGTTAGAAACACAAATCATTGCTATGCAAATGAAGCAAATTCTCAATTTGGAAGTCATTAGACTTCCAAATTGAGAATTGCTCAAGACGGGCACCTCCGGGGTGCAGGTGTAGAGCATTTTAACCCAGAAGTGCCCAGCGAAGGGGACCGTCGGTATCTTCAGTAGTCGAAGCACTATTCGAAGAGCTTTGTTATCTCATCCGCGTACTTCTCGGCGATCACATGACGTTTGATCTCCTGTTTGGCCGAAAGTTCATCGCCTACTTGAAAAGCGCTCTTCAGCAGTTTGAAACGGTATACTCTTTCGAAAGTGCGGAAGCCGGTGTGTTCGCTGACGTAGTAGTTGATTTCAGAATCAAAGAGCTCTCGAATGTCTTCTGACTCCATCAGATCTTCGATTTTGTCGTAGGGAATGTGGTTCTCATCGGCGTAACGTTCCACCGCATCGAAGTTGGGGACCAGCAGGGCGGCCAGAAACTTCTGATCTTGGCCAACGACAACGGCGGTATCGATGTACTCGCTTTCGGTCAGTTTCTGCTCGATCGGTAGCGGTTCAATATTTTCCCCTCCGAGAAGGACGATGGTGTCCTTGGCCCGTCCGGTGATCTTCAGCTCGCCGCGGTGGGTCAGCATACCCAAGTCTCCGGTGTTGAGCCAGCCCTCGGAGTCCAAAACCGCCGCGGTCGCTTCTGGTTTGTTGTAGTAGCCCTGCATCACCTGGGGACCCCGAACATGGATAACACCCATTGTTCCCGGAGCCAGAACGCGGCCGTTCTCATCCAAAATACGACACTCGGTGCCCGGCAGTGGGGTGCCCACCGTTCCGGGAATGGGTTTGAACTGACTCCTCACCGCCAATACCGGCGCGGTTTCGGTCAAGCCGTAGCCCTCCAACAGAAGTATCCCGGCGGAACCAAAAAATGCGTCAACCGACGGTGGAAGGGCGCCTCCTCCGGATATCCCGGCGACGAAACTGCCGCCGAGTTTGGCTTTGATTTTGTTGAAAACCAGAGCGTTGCCCAGCAGTCTCAGCGGCCACATCAAAAGGTAGGGGAGAATGGCCATGGTGAAATCAAGGCCGCGGGACCGCTTTTTAAAATCCGGGGTTCTGCCGGTGAGAAGGTCCTCCAGTTTTTTGTGGGTTCCTCCGACGGAGACAAAGAAGTTGAACAGAAGCAGTTTGAGACCGCCGTTCTGTTTGACGTTTCTGTATATACCGGCCCTGACGGCCTCCCATATTCGTGGAACCGAGGCCATCCATTTGGGATGGATCGCGGCCATATCCGCGAGCATGATCTGTCCGATTGGTTTGGAATAGGCCAGGGTGGAGGCGCTGCCGAGGGCGATGTACTGGACTATTCTTTCGAAGGAGTGCCACACGGGGAGCACGCAGATCCAGACGTCTCCCGGTTTGACCGAAATCCGATCGGGGATACATCCCACCTGATACAGGAAATTGTGGTGGGTGAGCATGACGCCTTTCGGTTCTCCGGTAGTACCGGAGGTGAAGATAATCGTCGCGATATCATCATCTTGGCCCTGTTCTATCTCCTTGGTGATCAGGTCAGGTTTTGATTCCAGTTGCGACTCTCCCAAGGCGATGACGTCGCTGTAGCCGTGGACGTTTATTTTGCCCGTATCCACCGCCTCATACTCCGAATCAAGGACGATGAAGTGCTTGAGGCTGGGGATTTGATCCTTCACGCTGAGTATTTTTTTCAACTGGTCGCCGTTCTCCACAATGACCAGCGAACATTCGGAAAAGCCCAGGATATAGGCCAGCTCCGCAGCCATGCTGTCGTTTCCCCGGGGTACATCCGCCGCTCCCAGGGAGAGAATAGAGAGGTCGGCCACAAACCACTCCTTGCGGTTCTCCGATATGAGCCCGACATGGTCGCCCCGTTTGACTTTCAGTTTGTGCAGTCCCGCGGCGAATTTCCGTACCTCTTCAAAGAGCTCTTTGTAGGTTCGTCCTTGGAAGACCCCATTTTTGTCCTTGCTGAGTTGCGCGTTGACCTCGGGATAGGTACTGCTTATTTCCATGAGTAGTTTGGGAATTGTCCGTGCCATATTATACCTCGTTTGTCGGTTCGTGACCGAAATGATACAAAATAAAATATCATGGTCTTGAAAAAAAGGCAAACTCTATTCTTATATCTTAGTAAAAAAGAAAAGTTCTCCCGCCGCTTATCCCCGTTGGAACCTTACCACCATATAGATTTCAGATACTCCCTGGTCGGTGTTTTCTATACGGTGGTCGATATCGGCGTGGTAGTGGATGAAGTCTCCAGTCTTAGCCTCTACCTCTTTTTCTCCGGCACTAACTTTGACAGACCCTTTCAGGACGGTAAGAAACTCTTCGGTTCGGACGGCGTGAGGACTCGAGTGGAGAGCGGCGCCGGCTTGAAAGGTGAGGATGTACATCTCCAGATCCTCGGCCATTGAGAGCGGACTGAGCACCTTAATGTGTACTCCCTCTTCGTCGGTCTCCAGGTGGGTTATATCTTCATGACGGCTGAGGGAGAAGGTTCTCCGCAGCTGCTCCTGACCGGTGAGAAGGGAGTCGATGTCCACTTCCAAGCCTCGAGCGATTTTCCAGACCGTGGCGATGGTGGGATTGACCCTCTCCGACTCGATTTCGAGCAGCATCTCCTTGGTGACCCCGCATCTCTGAGCCAAGACGCTGGGGGTAATCTGATGCTTTTCACGGATAGACTTGATGTTTTCGCCGATGTGACGGTAGTTTTCTCCCTTCATACTATTACTCCTCCCCCTGATATTAATACTCATCGGCACCAAACACAAGCAGAAATCAGTGGTAGGGCAATTCATTTTGGAAAAAGCTTTCCTTGACGGTAAGAAGTATAGGTAGTACAATTTTTTTTAGTTTACTGAAAATAATTATAGTTTAATGAAGAAGGTGAAGAGCTTTGGAGCATCTCGATATTGGAG
>DSBN01000047.1 GCA_011046055.1 Sediminispirochaeta sp.
TAGTATACTTAACTAATGAAACAGACATACTTGGATTGGGCCGCCACTACGCCGATTGACCGGGAGATCGCCGAAACGATGCTCCGTGACCAGCTCGACTACCCGGGCAATCCTTCGAGTCGACATGCCCTGGGGTATCAAGCCCGCGACTACCTGGAAGAAGCCAGAGCGCACACGGCTGCCCTTCTCGGTTTTCCCAAACCCGAGCCCTCCCACAAAGCTCGACTCGTTTTCACCGGTGGGGGAACCGAATCGAACAGCATACCCCTATTGGCCCAACTGCGAAAAAAGAGGCGCGGTCGCCTATTGATCTCCGCCATCGAACACGCCTCGGTCTACGAACTGGCACCGGTCTTTCGCGACTTGGGTTACGAGGTACGGGAGCTCAAGCCCGATTCCTCCGGCAGGGTAGATCCACGGACCGTCGCCGCCGAGCTGAACGAGGAGACCATCGCCGTTGCCCTGATGTTGGTGAACAACGAAACCGGCGCGATCCAAGACATCGCCGCCACGGCCGCGCTGATCAGGGACTATGAAAAAAAGATAGGCCGGCACATACATTTTCACTGTGATGCGGTCCAGGCCCTGGGGAAAATACCGCTGAACTATCCGTCCCTGTCCGTAGACAGCATGGCCTTCAGCGCTCACAAAATCAGAGGTCCCCGCGGGGTTGGCCTCCTCTGGTGCTCCGGCGACCTGGTCAGCCTCTCCAGCGGCGGCGGACAGGAGGCGGGGCTGCGGCCGGGAACGGAAAACATCGCCGGAGCCTGGGCGATGGTTCACGGGATGGAAAAAAGCCTGACCAGCCTGGAGGAGAACTTCAAGCACGCCGCTGGATTGAGAGATCACTTCTACGAGGCGATCGACGAGATCCCCGGGGTGACTCCTTTTCCCGAGGAGCGGCGGGAGCTGCAAGAGTTTTTTTCCCCCTATATCCTCGCGGTGTCGATTGCACCGGTCCCCGGCGAGGTGATGGCTCGCGTGCTCGACGATCGGGGCTTCGCGGTAGGGACAGGGTCGGCCTGTTCGTCGGGCCAGAAAAAGAAGGCCGGTCGGGTCGCCCGGGCCATGGGAGCGCCGGAGGAGACCGCCCAATCCCTGCTCAGGGTATCCACCGGACCCGGTACCAGTTTTGAAGAATTAGATAGGTTTTTGGATACGTTCAGACAAGAGTTGAAATTTTTACAGCACACGGTCCGACGCAGATAGGACAAGAGGAGCTTTCCCATGCAGGCAATCTACCTAATACGGGTCGGCGAGTTGGCCCTCAAGGGCGACAACCGCTCTTTTTTCGAGAAAAAACTGAAGCAGAACATAAGAAAGAACCTCGGGGTCAAAGGCTGCCGGGTCCTCAACCGGCAGGGTCGCTTCTACGTCGAGGCACCGGAGGAACACGCCCCGCAGGTAGAACGAGCACTGGCCCATACCTTCGGTATTGTCTCCTACTCGCGCGCCAGTAGGGTGCAAAAGGATATGCAGGTCATCCGCAGGACGGCGATGAAGTTGATACAAGAGCTCTACCCGCAGCGGCAAGAACCGCTGAGCTTCAAAATCGAAGCCCGCCGAACCGACAAATCTTTCCCCCTGAACTCCTACCAGATCGCCTGCGACCTGGGGGATCTCCTGCGCGAAGAGTTTTCCTTTCTCCGGGTGGACGTCCACCGGCCGGAGCTGAAAATTTTCATCGAAATACGGGAAGAGGCTTTTCTGTACGGCGGACTGAAGGCCGGATTGGGGGGGCTGCCGGTGGGCAGCGCCGGCCGGGGGATGCTGATGCTCTCCGGGGGCATCGATTCGCCGGTAGCCGGCTACATGATGGCCAAAAGGGGACTGAAGCTGGACTTCATCTACTTCCACACCTACCCCTACACCTCCGAAGAGGCCCTAGACAAAGTCAAACACCTGTCGGAGATCCTGGGCACCTACTGCAACGGAGGGACTCTTTTCGTCGTCCCCTTCACCGAGGTGCAGCTGGAGATCAATAGAAAGGTCAAGCCCGAGGAAATCACCCTGGTCATGAGGGCGGCGATGGTTAAAATTGCAGCCATGGCGGCGGAGAGCCGGGGTGCCGGGGCGTTGATCACCGGTGAGGCTCTGAGTCAGGTGGCCAGCCAGACCATACAGAGTATCTCTTTCACCGGCAGCGCCACGGAGCTGCCGATCTTTCGCCCGCTGATCGGGCTGGACAAGGAGGAGATCATCCGCCTGGCCCGAGAGATCGAGACCTTCGAGACTTCGATTCTCCCGTACGACGACTGCTGCACCATCTTCAGCAGCGAACACCCTCTATTACGTCCGGATAGACGATACATGTGGAAACTTTGGGAAGAGATTGGGATAGAGGAGCTGCTCGCGGAGGCTTTCCACAAGAGCCAAGGCTTCTACGTGGACCCCATGGAGGGAATCAGCGAACACAGCTCCTGAGCGACGGCCTATTTACTGCCGGAGACGGTCGACTTGTTCTTCTCGCCGGAGGTCTTTTCGGGCTTGGTCTTTTGCTCGCCCGTGGCGCCCGCGTCTTTCGCCGGCGCTCCTTCTCCCTTTGCTTTGGCGCCGTTGCCGTTGTTTGAAGCCGAACCGGTGGATTTCTCACGATTGTCGGTGACGTAGAAACCGCTGCCTTTAAATATCACCCCCACACCACCGCCGATCAATCGCCGCAGTTGCCCCTTGCAGGAGGGGCAGGTGGTCAGAGCTTCGTCCGACATGGACTGAAAATATTCAAATTGGTGCCCACAGTCTTGGCATTCGTAATCATAAGTCGGCATCTCGTGTGCTCCTTGTGCGCAATTTTTTGCTGATAGTATACCCAAAAACGGAGTCCCGCGGCAAGTCTGAACTAGTCCATACCAGCAATTCTCATTTTGGAAAGTGCACTTGCACTTTCCAAAATGAGAATGCCTCCAACAGTTAGAAACACAAATCATTGCTATGCAAATGAAGCAAATTCTCAATTTGGAAGTCATTAGA
>DSBN01000223.1 GCA_011046055.1 Sediminispirochaeta sp.
ACGTTTTACATTGCTATGCATTTTGCTCTCCTCTCTGCTCCTGACCGTTGTCGCGGAACCTGGTGGTGGCGGTACAGGTATTCCGAGACCGGCGCGCAACCACCTATCGTCCCTTCCGGAAAATGTATATGTCCGTAACTTGTTTGTCGATCGGATCACCGGTCCCATCGAGCAGGCTCGGAAGGTTGCCCCGGATCTGGTCCGTGAGCCCGGTTACGGCCACTATGTGCAGTTCTTTGTTCAAGAACAGCGGGGGATAGTGAACTTTTGCTTTTATCATGGAAGGGATACGGACTTCGCTTCGCCCGTCTCCGGGAGCTTCATCGTTCAACGCGACGGAGAGAGCGGAGAATTGAGACGAGTCAAAATTTTTTACAAAGATGATCCCGGCAGTTATCTCTCGATACTGCCAAGAGGCGCCGAAGACAGCCAGATGGAAATATATCTCCTGGGACGCAAGCTGCAGGAGCGGATCAATATCCCCTTCCCGACGGAGCAGATAATTCGAATGCCCGTGGCACGAATAATGCAGCTCAGCAGCGCCTATGTGAACTGGCAATTTTACATTCCGCGCCAGGAGTTTCCTCCAAATGTTTTGACCGAGACGGACGACCTGGCCGAGCAGATACGGCCCTATCTCAAAGAGCTGAAGGACGCCGAGGACGGAGCGATCGACTCTTTGGGACGCTACGTGTATATAGGAGACGGTACGCCGCAATCCGATCGAGAACAGGGCGGTTTGAACTGTTCGGGCTTTGTGAAATGGGTAGTGGACGGCATACTTAGCCCCATTACAGGAGAGCTGCTCTCCGTTGACGAACTCAAAAGGCCCCACGGCGACTATCGAGGCAACCGTTGGTCCAGAAAGCTTGAAGAGCTGGAAGATCCATTTTTTGGTTTGGACTGGACCAGAAACCTGGCGATTCGTGCCCACCAGTATGTGCACGGAATAGAAGCTCAGAGCCCGGAGGACTACGATGTACGGCACCTCAAATATCATCAGTACAAAGAGGACGTGGGTTATCCGGTGGAACAGCTGCCGACGCTATTGTATGAACTGGCCCGAGATTCTGACAACTATCTCTACCTTGGATCGGTGAACGAACTCTTTCATGGTGAAAATGAGGTACGGAAGCACTACCATGTGGCGGCTTTCTTGCCCTGGTTGGACCAAAACGGACGCTTGGAAGTGGCGCTTTTCGATAGAAACAGGGAGATCGATCTGGAGAGTTTTATCCGCACTCATCAAGGGGCGCATATCCACCTGGTAAGAATACCCCACCGGGGTGTTTTTCAGCCCTTTGATCTTCGGCTCGAACCGGTATTAAATCGATAGTACCCTCTTCCCTGGAAGTACCCGAAAAAAAACTACTTCCTGAGAAACTGCGAAGTTGATTGAAAACTAGGCCTACTTGAAGTATTTTATAGGCATGAAAAGACTCATACTTCTCTTCTTATATATGAGCGCTCTTTTAGTGTCTCTCGGAGCTCAGGAAGAGCGGCTTTTTCGGGAGGCTGAACGTCGTTTTCACGGCGGGGAATACCAGTTCGCCGCTTCACGCTACGAACGTCTCATTGAGGAGTATCCAAACTCCCCATATGTGGCTGATGCGAAATTTCGGCAAGCATTGATAAGCATGTATCAACAAAAGTATCCTCAGGCTCTGGAAGCCTTGTCGAGAATTGTCGACCGCTACCCCCACACCCGCTTCTATGAGCAAATCCCCTTTTGGCAGGGTTATGGACATTTTCGGCTGGGAGATTACGAAACGGCCCTGGAGATGTTTGAGAAAGCTCAAGGAGCCAAGTCTGAGAATATCAGAAGAGACGTGCTTTTGTACCTCTCTATGACCCAGAAGAGATTGGGACAAGAAGAAGGGGCTCTGGCCAGTGCACGGAAGCTTATCGCCATGCTCGATGAACTGACGGAAGAGTCGGAAGTTTTACTCCTCTACACCGCGTTATTGTTGGAAAACCAGCGGTACCAGGAGCTGTATGATTTGTACGGAGAACTGAACCTCGATAATCTCGACCCGGATATTCGACGCCGTATTCTACTCTATCGGGCGGAAGCCCTTTTCCAGCAGGAGGAGTACCAGGACGTAGAGCCCCTGTATAACGAACTACTCGAGGGAGAGGAAGAACTGAAGCTCATCGCCTTCAAAAGGTTATTCGTGCTCTACGGACGAACCGGGCAGCAGGAGAAACAACAAGAGGTTTTCGACAAGGCTCAGAACGAACTGGCCGGCAAGCCCGAAGCATTGGCTGAGTTTTTGCTGCGCGCCGGAATACAACACTTTCAGGCCGGCCGATACGACCTGGCCCGCAGTTTTTTCCAAAGAATATGGCGTACCGTCTCCATTGAACGAGTTGACGGCTTGGTCCCCCTCTATCTGTCTCGGATAATGGAACGAGGGGGGGAGTTGTCCGAAGCCGTCAGGATGATCGAAGGCTACCTTCAGCAGTCCTCGGACCAAAGGGAAGAGCTGCTGTTTGCGTTGGTGAGAATTCAGAGCAAACAGTCCCATTGGAAAGAGGCTGTGGCAGGGGCGGAACTGTTTTTACAGGATTATCCGGGTTCAAGCAAAAGAGCGGAGATCCACTACCTCTACGCCTACTCCCTCTATCGCGGAGGCAGTCATCGAGAGGCCTTGGCGGTACTGCAGGAGGGGCTCGCCGAAGGCGCCAAGGCGGAACTCGACTTGGATATGTTGAGGTTGAGATCGCGGATTTACAGCAGATTGGAAAGAATCGACGAGGCGATAGAGGATCTGCGGGAGTATCTACCTAGACGGAAAGGAGACTCTTCCGCCTACATAGATTTGGCTAAACTCGCCTTTTCGAAGCAGGAATGGAGCTTGATAGCCGATACCCTTCGGCGTTATAGGGAGTACCGGGAAGGTGAAACTGAATTAGGAGAACTCGCTCTTACTGACCCGATATATATACAGTTGAAC
>DSBN01000340.1 GCA_011046055.1 Sediminispirochaeta sp.
AAAATGAGAATGCCTCCAACAGTTAGAAACACAAATCATTGCTATGCAAATGAAGCAAATTCTCAATTTGGAAGTCTGATGACTTCCAAATTGAGAATTGCTCGGGTGGAGTATTGATATTTTTCTGATATTGAAATATTTTATTAAGTAGTGTAATATATACACGTCTAAATAATATGGGGGAAAAAGTGACTCAGTACAGAGACAAGAGCTACGACGTTTTGGTGACACTGAGACAGATTATCCGGGCCATTGACATGCACTCAAAGCAGTTGGTCAAGCGTTACGGTCTGACGGCTCCGCAGCTCATGGTTTTGAAAGAGATAATGAACGATCACGATATCAATATCGGGCGGGTGGCGAAAAAGGTGAGCCTCAGCCAGGCGACGGTCACCAATATAATAGATCGTTTGGAGACTCGAGGCCTGGTGACCCGGGAGAGGAGCTCTCAAGATAAAAGAAGGGTGATCGTCCGAGTGACCGACAAGGCGCGGGAAGTGCTGAAAAACGACCCCTCGGTCTTGCAGGAGGAGTTTGTCCGCAATTTCAAAGAGCTCAACGACTGGGAGCAGAACCTCATTCTCTCATCGATCCAGCGTATTGCCAAAATGATGAACGCCGAGGATATTGAAATCACCCCGGAGATCGAAAATAGATATATTTGATCCCGACGGGCGATGAGGCCATAAAGCGGCCAGAAAAAACTCAAGGCCTAAAAAGCGACAAACTGCCGACAGTAACGGGACCAAAAATTTCCGGCCATGTCTGTATGTCCAGAGAAAGACTAAAAGCGTTGGCCGGCCTCAGGCGTATATGGCGGGAGCAGAGCGAAAACAGCAACTCCTCCAGCGAGGGGTTGTGTCCGATGATCATCACGTGTTCCCGTTCTTCAGCGCTCCGTGCGATCAGGAGCTGAAGAGCTTCCGCTTCAGCCGCGTAAAGACTCGATTGGAACACGGTCACTATTCCGAGCGGAGAATCCTCCAAAAATATTTCGAGACTCTGTTTGGTTCTCACCGCGGGTGAACAGTAGATCAATTCGGGCACACCGGCTGATTCGGTGAGCTGCTTTCTGACTAAGTAAATATCTCGTGCCGCACGCGGCGAGAGAGCTCGGTGAAAATCGTTCTGATCCAGTGCCTGAATCATCGCCTCCCCATGACGCATCAGTGTGAGTTGCTTCATCCCTCCAACTATAGCTTTTCTCTCCATGTTAATCTATACATATTTTCCGCTTCTGGGCTATAATGACCGC
This sequence comes from Sediminispirochaeta sp., assembly GCA_011046055.1. Taxonomy (GTDB): domain Bacteria; phylum Spirochaetota; class Spirochaetia; order DSM-16054; family Sediminispirochaetaceae; genus DSBN01. Next base: position 1,256 of record DSBN01000340.1, read on the forward strand.
CTAGGCTGTCGGTGGATCCACCGCAGCCGTCGGCGACTACCGCAGAGGAAGCAGGGTGAGATTCCCTCGCGATCCCGTCACTGTGTTGGGTGTGCCCTTTTCACGACGCCACTGGCTCCCGCTGGGAAGGCGAAAAGGTGAACCCTCAGTCAGGAGACTCGGGTAGACGTTCAGAGCAATCAAACTTCGGGGATTGAGTTGGTTTGCGTATTTTTTATGTAAAGATACGACACGCCTGCTTCCTTTCTCCCGAAAGGAAGGTTCCATGCACCGTTACCGAACATTTTTCGCGGCTCTGTTGTTGGTGTTTTTCCAGATCCCCACATCCCTGTCCGGAGTGGAGATAAAGTACGCGGAAGGATTTCGGATCACCGAAAAAGAGGGCTACCCGGTGATCATCGTAGATCTGGGCGGCAAAATCGGCGGAGATTTCGACGGACGGAGGCGCTACATATTGGTACCTCGCAAAAAATATGCGGAGTTCCAAAACGAGCAGGGTTTTGTACCCATCCCGGTACCGATAAAGAGCGCGGTCAGTCTGTCGAGCACCTTTTTACCCCCCTTTCAATGGTTCGAACAGGAGACGGTGATCGTCGGCATCGATCGGTATGATTACCTCTACGACTCCGAGATGCGGCGAAACCTGAACGAGCGGGGGGTTGTCGAGGTGGGAAACGGGCCGAACCTGAATATAGAACGGCTCCGAACCCTCGAGCCTGAGCTGGTCATGGCCAACGCCGTGGAGGGGGAGTGGAATGTGGTCCCCAAGATCCGACGGGCTGGTCTGAGGGTTTTTCTCAACGGGGATTACTTGGAGCCGTCGCCCCTAGGAAGGGCCGAATGGATCAAGTGCTTCGGGCTGCTGCTGGGAGAAGAGGCGGCGGCGGAGGAGCTCTTCTCGGAGGTGGAGCGACGGTACGGGGCACTTGCTTCTCGAGTCTCTGATATCGATAGAAAACCGGAAGTTCTGTTCAATGTTCCCTCCGGCGGGACATGGGTCCAGCCCGGGGGGGGCAGTTACATGGCGCGATTGCTCGAAGACGCGGGGGGATCATACCCGTGGTCGGAGAACGACTCGGAGAAGAGCCTGCTTCTGGATATTGAATCGGTCTTTGCTCGGGCTAGAGACGCGGAGCTGTGGCTGCATCAGTACGGTATTACGTCGAAAGAGGAGATCCTGCAAATCAATCCGGTTCTGGGCAGAATCAGAGCTTTTCGACGGGGCATGGTGCTGAACAACGACGCGCGGACCGCTGCCAACGGAGCCAACGATTTTTACGAAGGCGGAACCTATCGACCAGATTTGATCCTGCGGGATCTGGTTTCGATTTTTCACCCTTCCCAGCTGCCGGATCACAAACTCTACTACTACCGACCTCTTCATTGAGAAAGGATCGAGGAATGAAAAACGCCTGGAAAGTGGTGCTGCTTCCGTTGATTCTAATGACGCTATTTGTTCTCGATGTAGTCAAAGGTTCGGTGGAGATTCCTCTGAGCTATATTTTGCAGCTGCCTTTCGCTGACCCCGGCCCGGAAACCGAGGCTTGGCGGGATATACTGCTGATTTTTCGACTGCCCCGTGCGGTGACGGCTCTCTTGGTCGGCGCCGGCCTGGCCCTGGGGGGGCTCAATATGCAGACCCTGTTCCGTAATCCCCTGGCTGGACCTTCGGTACTGGGGATCAACGCGGGGGCAAACC
>DSBN01000304.1 GCA_011046055.1 Sediminispirochaeta sp.
GATTTGACGTCGACGGTTGCGGTGGTGGCACCGGTGCGTAGAGAAACGGCGGCGGCTGCTCCCGCCCCCTGGCCGGTCACCGTACAGGCCATCATGTTGCGCATGGCCGTATGGGAGATCCGGTCGCCGGAAACCGCCCGTCCGGCCACCAGCAGATTGTCCACGCGATCCGGCACCAGAGATCCGTAGGGGACCTGAAAGTAGCGCCCGGTGCTCGGCAGTACCAGGACGTTGTAGCCGTCGAGGAACTCGGGAAAAATGCCAATCGAATCGTCGAACTCGGCTTGACTCGTCACATCCGCTTCGGTCAGACGGTAGCGGCCGTTGATTTTGCGGCTGTCACGCACCCCGAGGGTCATGGCAAAGTTGCGCAGCTTAGCGTGCTCGAAACCGGGTACCACCGCCTTGAGGGCTGCCAGCGCCTGCATCGCCTCCCCTCTGCCCCGTATGGAGGCCTCCGTCAGATCCCGTACATCGGTGGCGTCGTAGTTCTTCATATATACCAGGTTGAGGTTGGTGGCCTCTCCGGCATCGGAGATACTGGACCAGGTCCCGCCGAGCTCCACATCCTCGGATATGACGCCCATCTGTCTCGCCTTTTCGAACTCGCTGCCCAGGTAGGGGGTGAGCAGCTCATCCTCCTTGCCCGTCGTAGCGGGGGTCCACTCGGTTGCCCAGTCCGCGTATTTTTTTGGATTCGCCGCGGCGTACTCGAGAAAGCGCTTTTTGTCCACGCCGGAGGCGTTGAACACCGTGCTGACCCCGAGCATCTCGCTTCTCGGCAGCTTGTGGTAGCTGCAGCCGGCAAGGTGGGCGACGTCCGCGTCGCCGGTACAGTCGATGACCCGTTCGGCCAGGATCGCTTGCCGGCCCGACTTGCTCTCGATGATCACCCCTCTGATCTGGCCGTCCTCAACGACCGTTTCCACCGCCGTGCTGTGAAAAAGGCATCTCACCCCCGCCTCGGAGATCAGCCCGTCGGCGACGACCTGGAAAAAAGCCGCATCGAGGCATTCGCTCTCGTTGTAGGCCCATTTGTTTGTTCCACCCATGCGGGCCGCCAGGCGCTCCATCTCCAAGCCGATGCCCTCGGACTCGACGGCGCCTTCGTACTTGTACCAGCCGATGGTCTCCATGCCGACGGTGGTAATCACGCCGCCGAGGCAGTCGAAGCGCTCCACGATCAGGGTATCCGCGCCGGCGCGGCGTGCGGCCAGGGCCGCGGAAATGCCCGAAGGTCCTCCTCCCACCACCAGCACCTCACAGCTGTCCAGCACGGGGATTCGGCGAGCCGGCTCCAGGACGGTACTCCCGTGGCTCTGCACGGATGGAGCTTCAGCGGGTTTGTTGCGAGTCTGGTGCAGCTCGGGGGGGTGTTTCGACCGAGTGTGGCTCTCTTTAACGCCGGCCCACCGCTGTATCATCCGGGCGGCTTGGTACACTTGTCGTTCAGAATATTCTGGATTTGATTCTTCGTTATTCTCACTCATGGTGCTGCAAAGTGTACTTCTCAGATAGGAAAATGACAAGGAGGGGGATGGCCCGGCGGCTCGTTTCCCCTCGGTGATGACCGCTACCTGGCGGAGGTGAAGGCCAGGACGCAGTTCTGGCCGCCGAAGCCGAAGGAGTTCGACAATGCCGCCTTGATCCGTTTTGAGCGTGCTTCATTGGGAATATAGTCGAGATCGCAGTCGGGATCCTTCGTTTGGTAGTTGATGGTCGGCGGCAGCACCCCCTCCTTCACCGTCAGCACGGTGGCGGCCGCTTCGAGGGCGCCGGCGGCACCCAGAGTGTGGCCGATCATGGATTTGTTGGAGCTTATGGGAATTTGATAGGCTTTATCACCAAAGGCCTGCTTCAGGGCTAGGGTCTCGATCCTGTCGTTTGCCGGAGTCGAGGTGCCGTGGGCGTTTACGTAGCCGATCTCTTCGCTGCTTATCGCTCCCTGTTTCATCGCCGCCTCCATCGCTCGGGCGGCCATCTTTCCCTCGGGCTCGGGAATGGCGACACTGTATCCGTCGGCGGTCATGCCGGCGCCGGCCAAGAAGGCCAGTATCTCCGCACCTCGGGCTCGGGCGTGGGCTTCGGTCTCGAGAATCAGCACCGCCGCCCCTTCCCCGATCAGGAAACCGTCACGCTCGGCGTCAAAGGGGCGCGAGGCGGACTTCGGGTCGTCGTTTCGGGAGGTCAGAACCCCCATACAGCCGTAGGCGTTCACCGTCAAAGGGGAGATAGCCGCTTCAGCGCCGCCGGCCAGCATGACGTCGGCCTCTCCGCTTCTCAGGATCAGGGAGGCCATTGCCAGGGCGTGGGCTCCCGAAGCACAGGCGGTGGCAACTCCCAGGTTGGGGCCGTAGATGTCCAGGTCGATACCGATGTTGGCGGAGGACATATTGGGAATAATCATCGGAACGGCCAGTGGATGGCCGAATCCGGGGCCTTTCTCCAGCAAGGTTTGGTGCTGGGTCTCCAGGTTCGTATAATCTCCGGCGGCGGTTCCCATAACCGCGCCTACCCGCAGCGGGTCGATTTTTTCCAGCTCAAGCCCCGAATCTTCGACCGCCTGCAGAGCCGCGCAGCTTGCTAACTGAGAGAACCGCGACATTCGCCGGACTCTTTTTTTTGACAGATACTGCTCGGGGGTGAAATTTTTCACCTCCGCGGCAATTTTGCTCTTGTACCCGGTGGTATCAAAACCGCGGATGTGGTCCGCCCCGGAGGCTCCGGCTATCAGTGAGTTCCAGAAATCATGGCGATTGTTGCCGATGGAGGAATAGATACCTATTCCGGTCACGGCGTTTCTTGCGGTCTCCATATACGTACCCCCAAAAATTTTTATAAAGGGTAATACTTTCAAGAAGAAAATGGAAGAGAATCATCTGTCAGATGAGCAATTCTCAATTTGGAAGTCTAATGACTTCCAAATTGAGAATTTGCTTCATTTGCATAGCAA
>DSBN01000067.1 GCA_011046055.1 Sediminispirochaeta sp.
CGCAGTACCTGATCCAACTGGCCCGTCAGTACTTCCCCGACCAGACCATAGTGGCCACCGACGTGGGGCAGAACCAAATGTGGGTGGCCCAGTACTTCCGTTTCCGCCATGGTCGACAGTTGCTGACCTCCGGCGGACTGGGGACCATGGGCTACGGCCTGCCCGCGGCTATTGGCGCGGCGGTGGGACGGCCGGAAGTACCTGTACTGGCGGTGGCTGGGGACGGCGGCTTCCAGATGAATATCCAGGAGCTGGCTACCATCAAAAAATATTCCCTGCCAGTGAAGATCCTGCTGCTGGACAACAGCCACCTGGGCATGGTGCGGCAGTGGCAGCAGCTGCTCTTCGACAAGCGATACACCGGGACGGTGATGGACGACAACCCGGACTTTTGTCTCATAGCCCAGGCGATGGGGATCGGTTCGATGAAGCTGGAGCGCAAGGAGGATGCACCGCGGATGATGAAAGAGCTGGCCGAGAGCAGGGAGAGTCTGCTGCTGCACGCCTTGATTCAGGAAGAGGAGAACGTGGTGCCTATGGTGCCGGCGGGCAAGGGCTACGAGAACGTCATCCAAGAGATCAAATGAGAAGGAGAGGAGAAGATGGGCGAGGATAAAAGCGCGTTAAGCGAACATATAGTGTCGCTTCTGGTTCTGAATCACCCAGGGGTTCTGTCGAAAATTACCAGTCTCATCACCCGACGGGGTTTCAATATCGACAGTATTGCCGCCGGACCCACCAAGGAGCGGGATATGTTCCGCTTGACCATAATAGTCAAAGGCGACGATCGGGGGGTCGAACAGATACAGAAGCAGCTCTACAAGCTGGTGGATACGGTGAAGGTGATGACCATCCACCCCTCGAGGAAGGTGGAGCGGGAAATCGGCCTGATCAAACTCCACGCTCCTCTGGGCGGCAGGAATGAAATTATGCAGCTGGTGGGGGTCTTCGAGGGGAAGATCATCGACTCGAGCACCGAGGGGATCATCGTCGAGATCACTGGCAACAGTGAGAAAGTGGACTCTTTTTTGAGCCACTTCAATCCCCAGCAGATTCTGGAGGTTGCCCGGACGGGAATCGTGGCTATGGATAGATTCGAAAAAAACGGAGCATAGCTCCGATTATGGATGAGTTTCTCTACCCGCTTCGCGGTCGGAGAAACAATGAAACTGCACAAAAAAAGATTGTAAAGGAGAATTGAAATGGCGGAAATTTATTACGACAAGGACGCGGATCTGACTTTGCTGGACGATAAGACCATCGCAATACTGGGTTACGGAAGCCAAGGCCACGCTCACGCCCTGAATCTCTTCGACAGCGGCTGTAACGTGGTGGTCGGACTGCGAAGAGACAGCTCCAGTTGGGCCAAGGCGGAGAAGGCTGGTCTCAAGGTGACCGAAGTCCCAGAGGCGGTCAAGCAGGCCGATATGGTGATGGTGCTTTTGCCCGACGAGCTGCAGGCGGAAGTTTTTGAAAAAGATATCCGGCCGAACCTCTCGCGGGGCAGCATGCTGATGTTTGCCCACGGTTTTTCCATTCACTACCACCAGGTCACCCCCGCTGAGGATGTGGACGTGGTCATGGTCGCGCCCAAAGGACCGGGTCACACCGTCCGCCGGGAGTACGAGCAGGGTCGGGGGGTGCCCGGACTGATAGCGGTACATCAGGACGCCAGCGGTCACGCGGACCCCTTGGCCAAAGCCTATGCCAAGGGAATCGGCTGCACCCGAGCCGGGCTTTTTCGCACCAGCTTTCGAGAAGAGACGGAGACGGACCTCTTCGGCGAGCAGGCGGTGCTCTGTGGCGGAGTCACATCACTGATGAAGGCGGGCTTCGAGACTCTGGTCGACGCCGGGTATCAGCCGGAGATGGCCTACTTCGAATGCATCAACGAGATGAAGCTGATCGTCGACCTGATCTACGAAGGAGGCTTCGACTACATGCGCTACTCCATCAGTAACACCGCCGAGTACGGCGACTTCATCACCCAGGAGAAGGTCATCACCGAGGAGAGCAAAAAGGCTATGCAGGGGATTCTCAAAGATATCCAGACCGGACGATTTGCCAAGGATTGGATCCTCGAGAACAAGGCCGGTCAGCCTCACCTTAAGAGTATGCGTAGGGTGGAGGCCGAGCATCAGTTGGAAAGTGTCGGCGACAAGCTGCGTTCGATGATGCCGTGGTTGAAGAAGAAGTAACGAGGCGCTTATGAAATCTGATGTACTGGTGTATGATACCACGCTGCGGGACGGCGCCCAGTCGGTGGGGGTGAGTTTCTCCCTCACCGACAAGCTTCGGGTCATGGACTGTCTGGACGATCTCGGGGTGCACTACATCGAGGCCGGCTGGCCCGGCTCCAACCCCAAAGACGAAGCGTTCTTTGCCGCCGCCGCCAAAAAGAGCCTGACCAATTCGAAATTGACGGCCTTCGGCTCTACTCGAATGAAAAATACCGCGGTGGAGCTGGACAAGAACCTGGAGCTCCTGCTGCGCAGCGCCGCCCCGGTGATCACCATTTTCGGGAAAACCTGGGACCTGCACGTGAAAGAGGCGCTGGGGACAAGCGAGGAGGAGAATCTGGAGATGATCCACTCCTCCATCCGCTACCTCAAGCGTTACGTGGACGAGGTGATCTTCGACGCCGAGCACTTTTTCGATGGGCTGAAGGACAACTCCGACTACGCCCATCGCTGCCTGCAGGCGGCCGCCGAGGCCGGAGCGGACTATCTGGTGCTCTGTGACACCAATGGCGGCTCTCTGCCCAAGGAAATTCAACAAGCCACCCGGGAGGTAGTATCCCGTTTCGACACACCGATAGGAATCCACGCCCACAACGACTCGGACTGCGCGGTGGCCAACAGCATCGAGGCGGTCGAGGAGGGGGCGGTGATGGTTCAGGGGACCATCAACGGGCTGGGCGAACGCTGTGGC
>DSBN01000347.1 GCA_011046055.1 Sediminispirochaeta sp.
GACATGATCCTCGACGTGGCGCAGATTGACGATCACGTCGATCTTGTCGACGAGCTTCTCCACGGCGAAGGGAATCTTTTTGTCGTTGAAAAGCCCCTCCGGTCGGTCACGAAGGGAGAGACTGAACCATATCTCCAGACCGAGTTTTTTGGCGAAGGCTCTGATCTGATCGAGCTCCTCAGAGGTATCCTCGTTGATATTGTAGCCGTCAAAAATAACCGTGTCGGCGCCAAAATTTCCGTCACTGATCAAAGCACCGAGGCTTGTGAGTACCTGTTCCACACTCACCACGTCCTGGTTGAAGTTCATAATGACTCGGTTTTTTACAATCTCGTCATGAATCTCTATAGCGTTTTCCAGGTTTCTCTTCTTGGCTATTTCCTTAAAAATATCTTCGTACCAGCTGATGATGTGGTCCACCGTCGACGCGAAGGAGACGTGAACCACCTTCTTGTCCTGAAAAAGCTTGTCCACGGCGATATGAGTCAGGCAAGCGGTCTTGCCCACCCCCTTCTTCGCGGCCAGTATTCCGATATTTCCCTTTCCGACCCCATCGTGAATGGATTTTTCAAAAATTCTAAGCGGGCTTCGTTTTATAAGCTCCGATTTTACCATACCGAACTATCCTCCTGCTTCTTATCCTCTGTTCATTATCAGGTCTATAACAAAAACAAATCGTGTACCAATTTAGGTACACGATTTTTCTCGGTTTATTTTTTTGCCTCTTCTTTTTTCTTCTCTTCGTACTCTTTGCGCAGCTCTTCGGCGATGCTCTGGGGCACCTTGTCGTACTTGAGGAACTCCATGGTGTACTCCGCCTTCCCCTGGGTCAAAGACCGCAGCACGGTGGAGTACCCGAACATCTCGCTCAAGGGCACCTCCGCTTCAACGTTGAAGAAAAGCCCCTCCTCTACGGTGCTGACAATCACTCCCCGTCGCTGATTCAAGCTGCCGAAGATATTCCCCTGGAACTCGGTAGGTCCTTCAATGGCGACCTTCATAATAGGTTCGAGGATAATCGGTTTGGCTTTGGCGTAGGTTTCTCGAAACGCCATAAACGCGGCGGTCTGGAAGGCCATCTCCGAGGAGTCCACCGCGTGGAACTGTCCGTCGTTGAGCACCACCCGGACTCCCACCACGGGAAAACCGATCAGGTAGCCCTTTTCCATGGCCTTCTGGAAACCGGCGTCACAGGCAGGGATATATTCGGTGGGTATCACACCGCCTTTGATCTCATTCACAAATTCGTAATCACCCTCTTCGAGCGGCTCAATTCGTCCGGCCACTCGACCGAACTGACCGGAACCACCGGTCTGTTTCTTGTGGGTGTAGTTGTAATCCGTCGCCGCGCTGATGGTCTCACGGTAGGCCACCTGGGGCATCCCCGTCTCGACCTCCGCCTTGTACTCTCGCCGCATCCGCTCGATGTAGACATCCAGGTGCAGCTCGCCCATACCTTGAATGATGGTCTGGTTGGATTCCGGATCGACGTAGGTACGGAAGGTGGGGTCCTCTTTGGTGAAACGGTTGAGCGCCTTGCCCATGTTGTCGGCGGACTTTTTGTCTTTGGGACTCACCGCCAAAGAGATAACCGGTCGGGGTACAAACATACTGGTCATACTGTAGTTCAAACCGCTGCCGGTAAAAGTATCACCGGAGGCACAGTCTATCCCGAAAAGCGCGGCAATCTCGCCGGGTCCCGCGTCGTTGATGTCCTCCATATGGTCGGCGTGCATTTTGATGAGCCGTCCGACCTTGAAGCGTTTGCGGGAGCGAATGTTGTACAGCTCGTCGCCCTTTTTGACCTTGCCCTGATATATTCTGATATAGGTCAACTGACCGTACTGTCCGTCCTCCAACTTGAAGGCCAGAGCCACCGTCGGTTTCTCCTCGTCGGCGATCAGTTTGACCGGTGCCTCATCGTTCTCCATGTCCAGAGCTTCGTTTTCCACCTCGGTGGGGTTGGGCAGATAGGTGATCACCGCGTCCAATAGCGCCTGAACACCCTTGTTCTTGTAAGCTGAACCCATAAAAACCGGGGTAATGTCCTGACTTAACGTAGCCTTGCGCACCGCCTGATGGATAAGCTCTTCAGTGACGCTCTCCTCCATCATCGCCTCCATCAGCTCGTCGGAGTACATGGAGACCGCGTCGAGCATGGCTTCGCGCTTCTCTTCGGCTTCGCTCTGCAGCTCCGCCGGAATCTCTCTCTCCACCAGCTCGTCGCCGGAAGGACCTTCAAAGTACAGGGCTTTCATTTTGACCAGATCGACCACGCCTTCGTGCTTGTCTTCCAGACCGATGGGCACCTGCATCAGCACCGCGTTGTGTCCCAGCTTCTCTTCCAGCTGATCGCGCACCTTGTAGGGGTTGGCCCCCGCCCGGTCGCACTTGTTGACAAAGGCCAGCCGTGGTACCCCATAGCGCTTCATCTGACGGTCCACGGTGATCGACTGGCTCTGCACACCACCTACCGAACAGAGCACCAAAATCGCCCCGTCCAGTACCCGGAGGGCCCTTTCTACTTCAATGGTAAAGTCAACGTGTCCCGGTGTGTCGATGATGTTGATCGGGTGGTCCTTCCACTTGACGTTGGTCGCGGCGGAAGCGATGGTAATCCCTCGTTCGCGCTCCAGCTCCATCGAGTCCATGGTGGCTCCGACGCCGTCTTTGCCCCTTACTTCGTGGATTGCGTGGATTCTTTTGCTGTAGTAGAGAATCCGCTCGGTCAAAGTCGTTTTCCCGGAGTCGATATGCGCGCTGATACCGATGTTTCTCAGTTTTGTGATATCCGGTGTACTCATATAATCTTTACCTCTCACTGAATTGGTCTAATAATTTTATTGCGTATATTACCGTCACACCCAAAGATTTTTATTGCGAGTTAAGTTGGCTCATGTTATAATCATTGGCTTAGGAC
>DSBN01000069.1 GCA_011046055.1 Sediminispirochaeta sp.
CATCGGGGTCGATCTGCCAGTGGATACTCACCTCTTTCTTGTTGTATTTGTCCGCAATCGCTCGGTACACCTCGGCGCTCAAAGAGTGAAGATCAAAGATCCGCTGATCCACCCGCGGGTCACCCACATCGATTTTGGAAAACTCGAGAATAGTATTGAAAATCGAAAGCAGATGGTTACCGCTCTCCATGATCATTTTTACATAACGTCGGTGTTCTTCGTCCAAGTCGTCTTCCAACAGAAGGTAGGAGGTGCCGATAATGGCGTTCATGGGAGTACGAATTTCGTGGCTCATATTGGCCAGAAAGTTGTTTTTCACCTTGTTTGCCGACTCAGCCTCGAGCTTGGCCTGTCGCAGCTCTTGCTCTTTCTCCCGAATCTCGGTTATATCGCGAAAAAAAGTGAGCAGGCCCTTTTCTCCATCCAGATCCAAAATCGTCGAAGAGACGATAAAAAAGTATTCCTTGCCCCTGATCCTCAGCACCTTGTTTCTGTTATGCACCACTTTATCTCTGACTACCTGGGCGACGAGCTTCTCGCGCTCCTCCTGATTCGGCCACAAACCAAGCTCAAGGGCCGTTTTGCCGACACAGTCGGACCGGGACAGCCCAAACTTATCCAAAAACGCGGCGCTGACGTCTTGGATCCGTCCATCCTCTATGCTCGATAGAAGAATGGGTTCGGGACTGATGCGAAAAATCTCCCGGAACTTCCGCTCCGACATCCGCTGCTTCTTCTCGGCCCTTACCCGATCGCTCACATCCAAAGCGAGGCCGTAGAACACGGTGCTCCCGTCGTCGCCGCGATAGGGAACCGCCCGGACGTTGAGCCAATGGACGTGGCCGGAGCTGGTTTTCTGCGGATACTCGTAGGAAAACACCTCCAGAGTTCTCACGCTGTGCTGTATACGGCTGTACAGCTGCTCTCTAATTTCTGGATCGTTGAGAGCGATCATCGCTTCGGCATCTTTTTGCAATACCTCGTGTCGTAATCCGGAGAAACTATTCTCGCTTCCGCTGATGAAGGGGAAGGAGTAATGACCGTCAGGATGCACCACAAACTGAAAGATCTGCCCCGGCAGCCCACTGGCCACTCCGGAGAGGGTGCGTTGGGTTTCGTTCAGCTGATCGCGCATCTTCTCTCGGGAACTGATGTCGTGAAGCACCGAGAGGTAAGCTTCCTGCTGATACCAACTGGTTTTGGTGCTGTTGACCTCGAGTTTGATCTCCCGGCCCTTTCTATCTTCTATTGTTACGACCCGCTCACCGTGCTTATCAATAGAAAAACCCAGTTCCTCTCCGATCAGCTCCTCACTCTCCGCGCCGTAGTACTCCTCGGCGGCGGGGTTCACATAGAGTATTTTGTCATTGACATCGGACAGGACTATCCCGTCGATGCTGTTGTTCAACAGAGCGAGAAAGGGGGTGTCTGATGTTTTTTCGCTCCCGCGTTCAGACAGGATAAGCCTCCAAAGAGTGGGGTGTAGTATTAGTATAGTCTTATGAATTTTCTAGGGCAACGCAAGTTTTATGGATAGGAAAGAACCATGCCGCTACCCACGGCTTCCAGCTCTGCCACCTCCGACAGCGCTTTTTTACTCCGAAAATCGGTGCAGTGGCAGGCGTGCAGGCTCCGCAGCTGCAAGTCCGCGAAATACTCAACGGTGTTCCGCAGGCGGTGCTGCTCGGGATCCAAGAGGTGAAAGCCGCCGACCACGTCGATGACCCGATCCTCGCCGGTCACCCTCTTCGCGGTCTCGATGATATTGCAGATCCCCCGATGGCTGCAGCCACTGATTATCACCAGCCCTTCGGGGCTCCGGTAGGCCAGGGCGGTATCGTCGATTAGGTCATCGGAAAGCCACTCCCCTCGGTCGTTGGAGAATCGATACCCGATGGGGGCACTTTTTTCAAAGTCCAAACTCTGCTCGATCTCCCCCAAGAAGACCAGGTCCTTGCCCAGCCAGAGGGGGGCTCTGGTTTTTTTCACCTCAAATCCAGCCTCAACCACCTCCTCGGACACCGTTATCCCCACCGAAGTTCTATCTTTGAGAATTTTCGGTCGAAACAGCTCGGGGTGACCCACCACGGTGGGGCAGGAGGATCTTTTATGCTCCATTTTCCCCTCCACACACTCCTTGATGAAGAGGTCCAGGCCACCGGTGTGGTCGATGTGACCATGAGAGAGGACCAGATAATCGGCGGATAGGGGATCTATCCCCATTTTCCGTGCATTTTTGAGAAAAACATCCGAATAGCCCAGGTCGAATAGGACCTTCAGCTCGTCGGTTTCAATAAAATAGGAGACCGCCGGCTCGGCGAGAAAATAGCGATCGATTATGCTGTTATTATCTACCAGGATGGAAAGCTTCATATTCACGCTCCTCAATTCGAGACCCTTTCCAGCGCCAGCTATGCAGCCGCCCATACAGCTGTTATACTGGTGTCGGAGGTTAGTCTATGTTTTTTCCGATCAAAAACCGCCCCAATACTATAGGCATCGCCAGACAGTTGGACGCCGAATACCTCAAATCGGTTCTGGACGATCTGGAGATCCCCTACCATATGGTCTCTTACCATGATAGCGCCTATGCGGGAATATTTCAATTTCAAAACGGCTGGGGCCACGTCGAGGTTCCCCCGGAGTACGTAGAAGAGGTCACCCGACTCTACCAAGAGGTACGGGAGGCGAACATCGTCAAAAATGAGTGATTTTTCTATGAAATAATCAAATAATAGTAATATACTTTAAATGTGCGTACAGGAGGTGGGTATGAAAAAAATACTCCTTTCGTCAATAATTCTGTTTGTGTTGGCATTGCCCCTGTTTGCTGAAATCCGTCTGGATATCGGTTTCGACATTCCCAGGGGGATCGGCAACGTAGTCGCTGGAGACGTGGACGTCG
>DSBN01000371.1 GCA_011046055.1 Sediminispirochaeta sp.
AGGCCACCGCGTTTTCGGGATAGTGTTCGTTCCAGCCGAAGGGGTAGGCCCGGGGGCGGATGGAAGGGGTATTTAGAGGGACCTCTCGACCGGACTTGGCTTCTCCGGAGAGACTCAGCTGCAGGCGGTGACTGCGGGCCGGCCCGGGGAAGGTGAGCAGCCCCTGAAGGCCAAAACGCCGGCCCCAATACTCCGCTGGGGCTGCGGTGTACAGGGCGTTCAATTCGAGGTACTGCTCCCAGGGCGGGGCGAAGTCCGCCGGGGAGGATGCCTTTGAGGCTCCGTACCAGGAGAGGCTGTGGCCGATCGGCAGGGCGTAGGCGTCTTGATCACCGTCGTACTCGGGTCGAGCCTCCTCGTACCGCAGGTAAGCGGTAGTGTTCAAGCTGAGTCGACGGAACCACACTCCGCGGGATAGGTTCAGCGGAGCATCCGCACCGAGCAAGGCTGTTGCCCCGTACCACTGGGAGTCCGGGTCGGTTGGGGAGTTGGTATCCGCGGAGAGGCCGAACTGCAGTATTGGGAAAAAACCACGGTAGGTCCCCTGTAGCCCGAGATAGTACCGATCATTCTGCAGGTTGAAACCGCCGAAGTTTGTCAACGATAGTCGACTGAGTATCTCGTCGGAGCGGGCGAAAAACTCAAGGCCCCCCTCGAAATCCGGGATCGCCCCCCAGCTGTGGTAGTTTAAGATGCCCGAAAGGGGGCCATACTCTTCGATAGGGTACTCGCCGCGGCGGTCCGGGGAGGGCTCTTCCGTCGTTTCGGCTGAAGAAGACTCATCACCTCCCCTTTGGGGGACACTCCACTCTTTGGCGATCGGGTTCACGTAGTCGATCGGCTCAGCGTCGGTTTCATCTGGGGAGAGGAGCCTCTCCATGGGGGGCGTGATGCTGGCGGTGTGAAAACCGTCGGCCGTATAATCGGCGAAATAGATCCGTCCCGCCGCCGCGACCGGTCCAATCGCTCCAAAGGGGCGGGAGGCTATGAGGTAAATATCTTTTCCCGCCCGGCCGGATGTCGGCAGGGCTTCGATCGCCTCCGTCCCCGACCTTTCGGAGACGTAGGCCAGATACTCCTTTTCCGGGTCATCGGTGTGGAAGTACCGAGGATCGGCGATCCGGAAGGCTGCAGGTTCGGAGAGAGGCCGCCAGGAGTCTTCCTCGATCGAGTACTCCCAGAGTCGGTTTTGCCCATGCTGTAACGCGATTACCGCGAGGCGGTCCCCCTCGGGAGACCAGGCCGGCTGTCGGAGAAAAAGCGGCTCTCCTTCCCTGCTATCGACATCCACCGGTGGTGCCGTTGCGAGCAGTTCCGTTCCTCCGTCGGCGTCCAGCAGGATCAGGCGCCCGCCGCCGCCGGGCAGAGCTTCGATCACCGCGACCCTGTCGCCCTCCGGGGAGAGGCTCGGGGCCTGGTAGGCGCCGTCTCCGGTGAGAAGATGTCGCCGTCCCTCGTCGATCTCGAAAAGGACTATCGCGCTGGTGGAGACTTTTGACCAGAGGGGGTGGGGGAGCTCTTCGGTCCAGACCGCTCTGCCTGCGGACACGGAAGGACGCTGATGGCGATCCGGAAGGTAGCATACGAGTTCCTCCGAGGGGCGGGCGGTCTCGCCCTCTCGGTCTGAGGGTTTTTCCCCTACCTTCACCCGTACCAGGGCCGGCGCTTCTCGATCGCCGTAGCGGAGGACGTAGAGCCGGTTTTCTACATCGACACTCAGGGGAAGGTAGTTGATCCACTCTTCTCTCTCCTCCCGTGGAAAAACCCGCTCCGCCTTGGTGGTCGTCCGGAAGCGGTCCCTTTCCGTGAAATAGTCCGAAAGAAAAGCCATGCCGTCCTGGTAGAGCTCCGGCATGGAGCACCCGGTGACTTTCTTCACGGCCCGGTGGAAACGGAGGGGCCAGAAGGAGAACTTCGCCGTCTCGCGAACTATCTCCTTCCAGGCCTCCGGCCCGTAGGCGTGCCGGATATAAGTCACCAGGGGAAAGCCCAGGTGGTAGTGGTTCGGGAAGTGCTCGCTGTAAGAGCCGAGGTAAGCTTGGCTGTAGCTCGGCAGCCGATCCTCGCCGAGGATCGCGCGAATCTCCCGGTGGAAGGCGGCGCTGCGTCCACGCCCGGCGGAGGAGAGGGCGGTCTCACTGAGAATCGCGTCCCCCTCGAAGTACCAGAGGGGCATCGAGTACATCGAAAAAAACGAGCGTCCGTACTCTCCCGCCGCCCAGCCGGCGAAGCGGGTGAATCCCCGGTTGAGAGCTTCGAACTGTACCACGTGGCGCCCTTCGTGGAGCGCCAGCAGACTGTACCAGTCCAGGGGGCCCGCGAACTGCTGCTGTACGTTGTAGCCGTACCACAGGGAATGTCGCGGCGCGAGAGTGACGTAGCCGTTGGAGACCTGCCGGCTGGT
The DNA here is from genome assembly GCA_011046055.1 of Sediminispirochaeta sp. GTDB lineage: Bacteria > Spirochaetota > Spirochaetia > DSM-16054 > Sediminispirochaetaceae > DSBN01. Next base: position 2,405 of record DSBN01000371.1, read on the forward strand.
GTTGAGAATCAGCGGCAGCTGGGGAACCTCGACCCCGTAGTCCTGGGCGATATCCTCCTCCAAGCCTTCGCCGAGCTGGGCGACTCTGAGGGCCTGATTTTCAAAGCCCGCGGGAAATATTATTCGATGCTGCGGGCTGTCGATCATCCTCCAGCGGGTACTCGGCGGGTAGGGCGGAGCCGTGCCGGAGCTTCCCTGGATCGCCCTGCTTGGGCCAGGACTAGGGGGGCTCTGTGCTTCGATCCTCGTTTCCAAAAACAAAAAAGAAAAAGCTATGAGTAATACCAGTACAATGTTCGAGATACCGGTCGGCTTGTCGACTCTGATACGTGTCATACTCTTACTGTAACACATTTTTTCATGGAACCGTTAGCTGGTGATCTCCTTCACTCTGTTGACGTACTCTTCTTCCGAGTGTCCGGTGAGAAAGACGACAGGCAGCTCCCGTTCTTTCAAAATGTACCTCGCGGCCTCGGTACCGCGCACACCCCTGCTGTTACA
>DSBN01000370.1 GCA_011046055.1 Sediminispirochaeta sp.
CGGCGAGTACGCCTTGAGTTGGGACGGGCGCAACCGGGCCGGCAGTATAGTAGCCCGTGGTATTTACTACATCCGGATCACCGCCCCCGATATCGATGAGTTTCGCAAGGTGCTGGTTGTAAAATAGACCGGGAGCTCGGCTCTTATAGCAGAAGTGGGGCGCCGATAAGGGCGGCGAGGATCACAAAGCCAGCGCTCACGGTCCACTGCAGAGTGGTAAAGCGCTTGTCCATTTGGGTTTGCTGAGCCTCGAAGCGCTTGTCCATCTGCTTCTGCAAGGCGTTGAAACGTTCGTCCACTGCGGTAAAGCGCTCTTCCATCACTTCGCGGAGACTCTTCAGCTCCTCCTCCACCCGTACGACTCGCTCTAGCAGGTCGAATTCTCTCTGGTGCACTTTGGAAGCTGTCTCGTCGATCCACTGCGGTAGATGAGATTTGACGTACTCGCCTATTTTTTCTAATTCTCTATCACCGATTTCCATCGCCGGTTCTCCCACAAGCTGCCTCCTTTATCGATATTTTCGATAGGTTCCTATACTTAATAGGAGCCAAAGGAGGCATCTGATTCAAAGATAGCTGAAAAAAAATCGAAAAACAAGGGCGAAATCGGTCAAAAGAGACACGGCATTATACCTTTTCTAAAAAGTTATGATAGTTGTCGGGAGTGATCACCCCTTTCCGGCGAGGTGAGTAGGCTTTGGTGAAAGTAAGCGGCAGCTTAGTTGTGGCTTCTGTAGAATGGCCCTGTTTCGAAACAGCTTTTCCGTGATGGTGGAGCACAGGCTCCGTTTTATAATATTCAGCATCGCGCGGCAGTTCGGGGAGTGCCGACCGATCTCCTCCGGCCGCCTACTCCCGCTGCCCGGTTTTTTTAATGATGTGGTAGCCGAACTGGGTGGAGATGATGTCGCTGACCGCGCCGTGGCCCAGCCGCTTCACCGCGACTTCGAAGGCTGGTACCATTTTGCCCGGGCCAAACCAGCCCAGGTCTCCGCCCTTGGCTTTGCTCGGGCAGGTGGAAAAATCGCGGGCCAGAGCTTCGAAATTGGCGCCGGATCTTATTTTCTGCAAGATATGTTGGGCCTGTTGTCTGTCTTTGACCAGGATGTGGCTTGCTCTCCATTCCATTTTTTACCCCTCACTGGTATGATTTGAAAACTACCGGAAGATAGCCGCAAAACGGGGCGATGGTCAAGTACGGAAGGAGGATGCATGCGCAATGCCGGGGAGTGATCTATTCGAAAGGGAGAAAGAACTGGACTGTCTTTACAATCTGGCCGACTTTTTCCTCACCTACCACGGACTGGAGTCCGAAATGCTGCGCCGCGTTGAGACCGAACTCAGAGCGGCGATGGCCTATCCCGACAGTCTCGAAGTCGCGCTGGAGCTCAAAGAGACCTCGGAGGAGGGCCAGGTCGAAACGCTAAGCCGCCAGACCATGGATCGGCACTTCTACGCGGGAGTTCCAGTGGGAGAAAAAGAGTTTTTGTCGGCGAAGCTCCACGCCCAAAAGTTGGCAGCGATGCCTTCGCTCCGCGAGCAGGGATTGATCGGTTCGGTGCTTCGCATGTGTTCCGGGGCGATTCTGCGTTCCCGTAATGAGGCCGAGGTGAAGGCGAAGAACGCCACTCTCACCGAACTGCTGCAGCGGCTTCAAGAGACCCGAGAGCGAGAACAAAAAGAGATTCGACTCCGCCTAAAGGGTCAAATTTTCCCCCTGCTCAACGAAATCGGCCAGGGCGCCCAGGGGATACTGCGGAAGCAGGTCAATCTCTTGCGGGGGGAGCTCGACAAGGTCACCGACTCGTCACCGGCGCCCCCCCAGTGTCTCCCCGGGGCACTGACCCCCCGAGAGGTCGAGATCTGCAACCTCGTAGGTCAGGGATTGTCCTCCAAGGATATCGCCGATATGCTGCACATCAGCCGGGAGACGGTAGAACGGCATCGCTGCAACGTCCGCAGGAAACTGGGCTTGAACAAAACCGGCGAGAATCTGGCGACTTTCCTAATGAACCTGTAGAAAACCTGTATTTTTCATAGCTACTTTATTTGCATTGCCTCTCTCCACTGCTCTGAGTATATTGGCTTTATGGCGAAAAAACGAATACTACTCTCTAACGAAGACTACCTCAAACTCAAGCGGCTCATGGACAACCTCAAGGCCACCCAGAGGCTAAAAGGTCCCCACCTGCGCCACCTCTACGACGAGCTCAAGAACGCCATTGTCATCGATGATGAGCAGGTCCCGGCTAAACGGGTGATTCTCCACGCTAAAGTGGAGTACAGCAACCTCAACGACGAGACAAAGCATGTGGCGGTGATCGTCTTTCCCTCCGAGGCGGACAGCGAGGCGCACCGCTACTCCATCCTGTCCCCCTTGGGGACCGCGCTGATCGGCGAGGAGGAGAAGAGCGTCACCATCTGCTACGCCCCCGCCGGAGAGATTCCTCTGCGAATCGACAAAGTCAGCCATCACAGCGCAGCGGTAAAATAACGGACCGTCCCGAATATTAGGGAAAAAAAAGACGTTGAAACGGAATTTCTACACCTCTTGATCTAGCTCCGGGACAAGCACCCCCGCCGTCCGGTCTTGGTCTGTACGTAAACAAAGCCGCCGTTTAAGCCTATAACGGAGACCTCCGCCGACGGCTCAGCGGAGTCGAAGAAGACTTCCTCTCTGAATGGGACATCCGCCTCCAGGGGAGTTCGAAGAGCCCGAAATACAATGGGGAGATTTTTTTTTACTCTCATCGATCTAAAAGGTATATGAGCCGGAATCCTGAGTCAACTCAAAAACTTGACATACAGCAATTCTCATTTTGGAAAGTGCACTTGCACTTTCCAAAATGAGAATGCCTCCAACAGTTAGAAACACAAATTCTTGCTATGCAAATGAAGCAAATTC
>DSBN01000315.1 GCA_011046055.1 Sediminispirochaeta sp.
CCTGATCGACATCGAAGTCTCCGTCCTTACCCCCATGGAGGAGATAGACTCACCCCAGGAGGTCATCGTCGGCCGCCACGGTGTCTACCTCGAACACGGCGGACACTCCGGAGTCCTGCTCCCCCAGGTTCCGGTGGAACAGCGGTGGAATCGGGAGCAGTACCTCCAGCACCTCTGCTTGAAGGCAGGTCTGAGCCCGGATTGCTTCGACACGCCGGGGTACCGGCTCATGGTCTTCGAAGCCCTTGTATTCGGGGAGAACGAAGTCGGACGGGAAGACGATGCGGAACAGCCATAGCGCCCCCCGCTGCCGTGGATTCCGTCGCGATGGACAGGAGTTGGCGGGTATCCGTATCGCGCCGGTCAAATCGGGACTCCACCGGCTCCTCAACAGGGGGAACCAGAGGATTGCATATTATATCGATCCGGAGGGGGCGGCGAAAGAACTGCCCGGCCGCGGGAGCCAGGAACACCAGACTCAGCTCTACCTGCTCATCTCCGTCGTCGGGAAAAACGATCCATTGAAAATGAGATCCTTCGACCAGCTGCTGCAGGAGGATATTCATGACTTCGTACCTCAGTTCAGTAAATTGGTAAAATCCTTGGAGCAGCTGAAGAAACAGTTCGACCTCGACCTTGACCAAGAGACGCTGAAGGGACTCTTTCTGGATCAACACGGCGGAGTTTATCTCCTGCAACCGGAGATCTGCAAGCTCATCGAGGAGACCCAGCCGCCGATGGACACACCATCTGGTTTAAGTGCCGAAGAGGAGTTGGTTTATCGACTACTGTTCCACCTTTATAAAAAAATCGGAGGCTCCGGTGACGAATCCCTGGTCCATCCTTTCAGCTTCGAACCTCGGCTCCGTCGGGAGCTGGCGCAGCTGCTCTACCGGGTCCTGCTGCGGCGGGAAACGGCGGATCTCGGCACGCTGTCCAGAACTCTGAGGGCAACCGTCGACCTCGGAGTCTTCGAAACAATGGTTCCCGCCGACGTGGAGCGAAGGAGACGGGAGGGAGAGAAACTCAGTCGGCGAGAACGACGTCGGAGCAGAAAGAAGGAGTTTCTCAGGAAGCTTCTCCCCCGAACAGCCCTCGTTGGGGCGGGTCTTTTGATCTTGCTTTTTCTTTTTTATCCATGGATTAAGAAGAGCCTCAGTCCCTCTCCTCTGGAGGGGCTCGAAGCGAGGCAGGTGATCGAACTCTTTTTTGAGAGCTATAACAACTTGGACTCCGAGACGATGAGCATCTGCACCACCGATGGAGCGGCACGGCAGCTGATCGACCGGGCGGCACAGCTCTACGTGATAGAAAAGGTCCGCCGAGGCGTGGAGCAGAGACAGGTCTTTCTAAAAGCCGAGGAGTGGATCGCCCAAGGAAAACCTGAGCTCAGCGCGGACCGCTTCGTCTTCGGTACCAGCGACTTGAGGATTCGAGCACTCTCTCCACCGCAGTCCTGGGAAGCCGAATACCGCCTCTGGATGAGCCAAACCCCAGACCCCGAAGACGAAGACGCCCCGCTTCTGGTAGAAGAGAAAGTGGTAAAAACCAGAATCGAGATGCAAAAAACCCGCAAGGGGTGGCAAATCGCATCATTCGAGAGCAGCGGGAGTTGAGACACCGATTAGAAGGCGCTCGGTCGGACCGATCCTCAATGCCCACCGGAACTATATCGTGGTACCCGGGGGAATGACTCCGTTCTTAGGAATCACTATGATGCCGTCCACAATCCAATAGCTGCCGTAGTCGCCGTCCATACGATCTATATGGTCGATTCCGATGCGGCAGCCGTCGCCGATGCGGACATTTTTATCAATGATGGCTCTTTTGACTATAGTTCCCCGTCCGATCCCGATATTGGGAATCCCCCGGGCTTCGTTCTCCTTCTTCTTTTGGTAGGCTTCATAGTAGTTGGCACCCATACAGTAGACTCCGTCCAGACTGGCTCCAGACTCGATCAGAGTTCGCACGCCGACCAAGGAATTGACAATCGAGGCGTTGGTAATGATGCTGCCCTCCCCAGCCAAGGTCTGACTGATGGTGCAGAAGTTGATTTTCGTCGCCGGTAGGTGTCGCCGGTGCGTATAGATCGGCATGTTCTCATCGTAGAAGTTGAACGCCGGAGTCAGAGAGGCGAGGTTCAGGTTGGTCTCGTAGAAAGCTTTGATAGTTCCGATATCCTCCCAGAAACCGTTGAACACGTAGGTATGTACATGACGTTCGTCGATGGCGATGGGAATAATCTCCTTGCCGAAGTCGGTGTAGTTGTTATCCAGTACCTTCTCCATGGTATCGGCGTTGAAAATATATATACCCATAGAAGCCAGGTATTCCTTCGACTCGTCCACATGCGCACCGTCCTTCCGTAGAAGGCTGCGGGGCACTCGTAGCTCGGAGATGTCCGCCTCGGGTTTTGGTTTTTCCATAAATGAGACCGCCCGTCCCTGCTGGTCCGCCTTGATTATGCCCAATCCGGTAGCCTGAGATCTGGAGACCGGTGTCGCCGCCACGGAGATCTCGGCGCCGCTTTCCACATGTTCCTTAAACATATGGGCGAAATCCATACGGTAGAGTTGATCTCCGGCCAAAATGAGGTAGTGTGTCGGCTCCTGATCGCGAAAGTGACTGAAGTTTTTCCGGACCGCGTCGGCGGTTCCCTCGTACCAGCTGGTGTTCTCGAAGGTCTGTTCTGCTGCCAGTATCTCGATGAAGCCCCGGGTGAAGACATCGAAGATGTACGTGTTGGAAATGTGGTTGTGCAACGAAGCGCTGTTGAACTGGGTGAGAATATATATTTGCTTAAACCCAGCGTTGATGCAGTTCGAAATAGGAATATCCACCAAACGGTACTTGCCACCGAAAGGCACCGCGGGCTTTGCTCTCTCCTTCGTCAGCGGGTAAAGC
>DSBN01000063.1 GCA_011046055.1 Sediminispirochaeta sp.
CGCCGCCGCCGGCGGAGCGTCGAGGACCGTCTCGGTGGACACCAGCCGCACCTATCTGGAGTGGGGAGAGAAGAACCTGCGGCTCAACCGACTCTCCGCGGAGCGGAACGTCCTGGTCAGACAGGATGTTATGGACTTTCTCGAGAGCGATATCGGTAAGTTTGATTTGATATTTGTGGACCCGCCGACATTTTCCAACCGTAAAGCCGCGGAGGATGTCTTCGACGTTCAGAGGGATCACGCCGAGCTGCTGCGCCGGGCCTCACGAAGCTTGAAGGAGGGCGGGCGGATCGTTTTTTCCAACAATTACCGGCAATTTCAGCTGGACCCGGATTTGTGCGATCTGTTTCACGTCGAAGAGATCAGCGACTCTACCATTCCCCCGGATTTTCAACGCAACCGCCGAATACACCGTTGCTGGATTTTGCGGAGCCTTCAGGCCGGCAGCGCGTGAAAATAACCTCCCGAGCCGACTATTTCTACGGGGGTCTCGAAAGCCGCGCTGAGGATCGGCGAAATGAGGACCTCCTTCTTGGGGCCATCGGCGAAGACCCTTCCTTTCTTCAGCAAGATGACCCGTTCTATTCCCGGGACGATCTCCTCGATTCGGTGACTCACCAGGATAACCGTCTTGCCCACGGCGATCAAGCGACGAAGATGGCGAAAGTATATATGCGCCGCCTGCAGATCCAGTCCGTTGGTCGGCTCGTCCAGGAGGAGAACCTCCGGATCGTGGATCAACGCGCGTCCCAGCAGGAAGCGTCGCTGCTGTCCGGTGGACATCTCTCCGAAGTTTTTGTCTTTTAAATACAGAATACCCAGCTCGTCCATGGTCCGGCGGGCCTTCTCTACCTGTTCCTCTGGAACGCTCTGGTGGGGGGCCAGATCTATGCTGGAGTAGAAACCGGATAGAATCACGTGTTCACCGCTGGCATCTGGGAGGTAGTCCCGCTGCAGATCGTCGGATACGATGCCCATGCGGCTTCGGAGCTGCCACACGTTCCACCGTTGCCGCCCGAAAAGCTTCAGTCTACTGTTTTCTCTTACCACGGGCCTGATTTCTTGGGTGATGAGCTTCAGTAGCGTCGTTTTGCCGGCACCGTTTGGCCCGATGATCGCGCAGCTGTGTCCTATCTCGATCCGCAGGTTGAGATCCGTGAATACCTCGCTGTTCTCCCGATAGGCGCGGCAGTGTTGTATCTCGATGATCGGTGCGGGTGTCTGTACATCCCAATTTTTCATAGGTCCATGATACTGAAAAAGGAGGGGCGGGGACAAGCGAAAAAAAAGGACTCCCGGGGGGCCGGGAGTCCCAAGCTACTTGAAAAAAACCCTCAGGGAAAAGGAGGTACAAAACCCTGAGGGTATACAAAAAAAGGAGGTCGATGAAAAAAAGCTTCCATGCTCTTCATGTAGTAAACCATCCTGGCTGCCGATGGTTACAAGAAGTTATAAAAAATCTTTAGAAACTGTGACTATTTTGAACTTCTTAAGCAATTTAATAAATTGGATAAATAAAGTCAAGAGCCTCAATAAAAAAATAACGATTAAATTAAAAAAATGAGAGGCGTTGTTGAATATTGTGAATAGTTACACAAATTACTTGGAGGTGAGTACTTCTATTCCCACCCAATCCGCTGGAGGAGGATCTTCTATATAACGCTGGCACCTCTGACTGTACATCTGGGCCAGATAATCCTCGGGGAGCAGCTTGTTCACCGCCTTGAAGTAGCGCAGTGCGTTCTGGAATCGACGGGCGTAGTAGTGCCTGAGTCCCATATGGTGATAAGCCCAGGCCTTTTTCTGCCGGAGGCTCAGTTGTTTCTCGGCGGTATAGATGTTTTCGCCCTTGGTCTTGCCCTTGACCACCACCTTGTCCACCAGGCGGCATTTGACCTGATCTTTGACTTTGCGGTAGACACTTTCTGAGAAGATGATGTTCTGGTGGTATGGCTTGGTGAGTCCCTCCAGACGTGAGCCGAGGTTGACCATGTCGCCTATGATGGTGTAGTCCATCTTTTTTTCCGAACCGATGTTGCCGACGGTGACCACTCCGTAGTTGATTCCCACCCCGGTGATGAACTGGGGTTTACCGATTCGCTGCTGCTCGGCGTTGAAGGTCTTGAGCGCCTCCTGCATCTCCAAGGCCGCCATCACCGCTTGGTAGGCGTCGTCCTCGTGTTTCACCGGGGCGCCGAAAAAGGCCATGATCGCGTCGCCGATGTACTTGTCGATCACCCCCCCGCGCCGCATGATAATGTCGACCATGAACTCGAAGTATTTGTTGAGTGAAAGTACCAGTTCGTCGGGCATGAAACCCTCGGAGATGGTGGTGAAACTCCGGATATCCGAGAAAAGTATCGCCACCACCCGGTTGTCTCCGACCAGCATCTTTTCCGGATTCATAAAAATGGTATCGATCACATCTTTGGGGACGTATTTCTGAAAAATGCTTCGCACCTTGTGCTCGTTTTTCTGCGCCAGTACCGCCTTGTAGGCGAACTCTTTGATCCTCCCGTAGGCCTGTTCGAGCTCGGTGCTCATTATATTGAAGGTGTGGGCCAGGGAGCCTATCTCGTCGTTGTACTCCACCGGAACCCGCTGGGAGAGGTCGTTGGTGTCTATCACATGCCGCATTCCCTGAGCAACGGCGCGCAGAGGACGGGTCAAATAACCGGAGAACAAAAAGAGCAGAATCAGGGAGATGAGGATCGAGGCGCCCAGCACGTAGCCGGTGTTGATGATGATCTGATCGGCTTCGCGGTAGAAGGTCTCACCGGTCTCGGTGACCAGGAAGTGCCAGTCAAAGGGGGGGAAGTAAAAGGCCTGCCCCACTCGGGCGACGCCGCCGATGGGCATCTGGACCCAGCCCTCGCGGTTCTGGTAGATCCAGCGGTAG
>DSBN01000119.1 GCA_011046055.1 Sediminispirochaeta sp.
AACATGAACATCATAACGAAGAGAAAAATGAGGGCTACCAAGAAAAAGAGGGCGAATCTGTTTTTTCCCAAATCGAACTTCGGGCCTTTCGGGTCGTTCTGCTGATTATCCTTATTCAAAACTCATCTCCAAGTCGGTCATCGCTAATTCTATATAGTATATATCGGATTCCACGTTCGTGTCCGCAAGTAAACTCTTGCGATACCAAAAATTCCGCCCCAAAAAAAGTAGAGCCAAAATACCTCGACGGTCTTCGACCACCACGCAGGAGTTCTCCCTTGAAGGTGAAACTTCTCGTTCCCTCAACAGCTCTCCTATCCTTTTGCTCCCCTCAGGCAGGGTGATTCTCTCCCCCTCTCCGGGGCTTCGCAGAATCCAAGGAGCGTATTTAACGGCCGTTTCCAATCGTAGAAGACAAGCTCCGCCGCGGCGACGGGTCGCTTTGAAACTCAAACCGGAATACTTAACTTGGGTATCGGCCTTTATTACTTTAAGATAGCGTTTTTTTAACTTCGGGACAATACACGGTCTCCAAAAAAGGAGGCTTCCCTCCTTTTCCATCGCGATCCCGTGACCGCAACCGTAAGAGTGTCGTGTATCCTCGCTGCGTCTGCGGCACAAATCGAGAACAAATCTATACGGGAGCCGCCGATTCTCGGACTCGTTCCATCGATCAAAAACCTCGTATACGACCTCCGTCCTCTGGTAGAGAGACCAGGAGAAAAAGAGGTCGTGGTCCATATAAAAGGTTCTTCCTCCGTCGTCGCTGATAAGCTCCGAGCTCTTTGGCGGCGGGATCAACTCCTCGAGGCTACGCATTTTGTGGATAAAATTCTCCAGAGAGAGATCCAAACCGGGAAAAATATCCCTGATTCGCGGGATCAGCTCCAAGCGCAGCCGGTTGCGTAGATACTTTTTCTCGGTATTGCTGCTGTCCTGGCTGTAGCCCAGGCCATGAACACGGCTGTATTCGAGCAGGGTCCGTTTTTTGACCTTCAAGAGCGGTCGCATTATGGGACCCTCTAGACCAGACATTCCGGTGAGCCCCTCCAATCCAGAACCCTGAAAAAATCTCATTATCAGAGTCTCCACCTGGTCATCCCAGGTATGGCCGAATACCAGGTAACGAGCCCCGGAGACCCGTAGTAGTTTGTGTAAGAATACGTGCCGATAACGCCGGGCTCCGGCCTCGATACCATCGTGCTGTCCGGTAATGCAGCCGGGAGGTAGATTGAGTACGTATAGTGGTACTTGATACCGTGCCGCGGTGGCCGTCACCATTCGCAGCTCCTCTTTTCGCTCTGGGGAGCTGCGTAGCCCGTGCTCCACGTAGCCCAGCTGGATGTCAAAGCGGTAGGTTTTGCTCAGAAGGGATAGCATGTGCAGCAGGCTGCGGGAGTCCGGCCCTCCGGAGAAAGCCAGCAGTAGCCTCTGACCGGGCGCGAGTTTTGCGAGACTGAGGTTTTTGTCAATTTCCTGCAGCAGTGTTTTTTCGATTGAACTCATTCATGACCTTTTCGGGGCTGTGCTCAATCAGTCGCAGCATCGCTTCGGCGGCGTCCTGGATACCCTCTTCCATTACCGGCCTCTCCGTAGCATTAGGGACTCCCAAGACGTGGGCGATCACGTCACCTTGATACGCGGGCCGTCCTATGCCGATGTACAGGCGTAAAAAATCCCCAGTGCCAATAAATTTTATTATCGACGCCAGGCCGTTGTGCCCCGCGGATGACCCGCCTTGACGAAGTCGTATGACTCCGGGAGCCAAATCGAGGTTATCACAGACCACCACCATATTTTCAGCGGACAGCTGGAATTTCCTCCGCAGCTCGTGAATGATGTGTCCCGAGTTGTTCATATAGGTCAGCGGTTCGATGAACACCACCTTTCGGCCGGCGTACCGTCCTTCGGCGCTTCGGTAATTTTTGTGAAAGCCCTGTTTAAACGCAACGCCGGCCTTCTCGGCCGCCAATTCGACGGCCTTGAAGCCGACATTATGCCGCGTCGAGTCGTATTTTTTCCCGGGATTCCCCAAGCCGATGAAAATCAATCCCCCGCTTGGTCCTCTTACTCTTCGGACGCTTTTTCTTCAGCGCCCTCTTTGCCTTCTGTGGCGCCCTCTTCGCCGGCTGCTTCCTCGCCCTCGGCCAGAGCTTCTTCACCCTCTTCGGGCAGCTCTTCCTTCTGCGTGGTCACGGTGACGATCGACTGGTCCGGCATGCTGAGGATTTTCACTCCCTCGGGGACTTCCAGCTCTTCCACGTGAATGGTATCGCCGATAGCCATATTCTCGACATTGATCACGAAGGATTCGGGTATGTCCTTGGGCAGACACTCCACTTCGATTTCGTGGAGTCTCTCTTCGAGGAGGCCGCCCTCCTTCACTCCCGTCGGAGTGCCGACGATTTCCACCGGAATATTGGTGCGAAGCACCTTGTTCTTTTCGATTTCGTAAAAATCGATATGGGTGATAAAGCCCCGGATGGTGTCTTCCTGGTAGTCCTTCACCAGGACGTCGTGATGCTCCTTGCCCAACTCGAGGGTGATAATGGTATTTTCGGAGACGGTATGAAACTTCTTTTCAAACTCACTGTGCAATACAGCTATAGATTTTGGCTCGTGAGAGCCGTATACGATGGCGGGAATCTTCCCGGATCTTCTGAGCCGTCCGGCAGCTCCCTTTTTGCGATCTTTTCTTTCAAAAGCTTCCAGAGTTTGGCGCTCCATTCTTCTCTCCTTGTACAGGTAATAATATACTGGGGCGGTAGGATTCGAACCTACGAATACCGGCACCAAAAACCGGTGGCTTAACCGCTTGCCGACGCCCCATAGCTCCGCCCGCCCCTGGAAGGCCGAGCGCGTTCAGCACTATAC
>DSBN01000322.1 GCA_011046055.1 Sediminispirochaeta sp.
TCCTCCAAGTGGACTATCGGCCGGGTGATCTCCTCGCTGAGAAGAAAACCCACGAGGATGGACAGAAGCAGGATCGGGAATGAGAACATCGAATAGAAGACCAGGATCGCCAGAAAGAAGGTGTTGTGGAAGTCCGAGTACTGGGAAAACATCCGTAGGGCTTCGCTGATATCCTGGGCCTTTCGGTCGAAACCCAAGGGCATTATCAGGGTGCTGACGATGGTGTATTTCTCCACGTTCCCGGCGGAGTCGTCGATATTGACGCTGCTGCGAGCCCGGAGGAGGCTCAAATCTCCCTGTTTGATCCGGGGAAAGGTCCCCGTGGGGAGCGAGGAAGGAAGCTCCTCCATTCTAGCCGCGGAGTCTCCGACAAAGAGAACCTCCCGGCCCCCCTGATCGTATACCTGTATCGCGTCGATGTCGGGGGCGAAGGACTGCAGGTTCGCCCACAGCTCCTCCGGGTCTTCCATATGCTCACGAACCGTGTCGGGGAGGATCGAACTACCGGCGAGTCGGGAGAGACCGGTGAGGCTCTCCCTGTTGTAGGTCAGGGCTATATCCAGTCCCCCCTTCAAGGAGGAGTGGAGCTGCTCCGAAAACCAGGAGTCCATGGTTGTTCGGATGAAACTGATCGACAGGACCCCCTGGGGCACCGAAGCCAAGAGCGAGAGCAGGGTGAAAAATAGTACCAACTTGACTTTGAATCTGCTGCCGGGCAGACCGTCCCGTCTCTGTCTGATCAGGCGGATCACGTTGTAGACGATACCGCTGAGCAGAAAGAGGGGGAGAAAAATAGCCAAGGGGATGAGAAAATAGCGCCCGAGGCTGGTCCCCTGGGAAATTTCGCCTAACAGCTGCTGGGCGAAAACCAGTATCAGGACGATGAGAATCACATAGAGAAAAGCGATGCTCAAGACCCACATACTGCTGTCGCGTTGCTCCGTCGGATGAATCACCGGTCAGACACTCCTCTGCCCCGTATTTCCTCCCTCTTCCAGGGGCTGCTGACTTTATTGTCCCCCAACAGGGGCTCCAAAATGATAAAGGGCGGTATGAGCCGGCGATGGATGAGCACCACCCGGGCGCGAAGGTAGTCCGGCTCGGAATCAGCCGTCGGGGTGATCTGCAAAGAGACCGAAGCGAGCCTTCCCTGCATCTCGGAGAAATCATCAAACTCCATCACCCTACCTGCCGACTCCAGACGGTAGGTCTCGGACAGGGAACTGAAGCTGAGGGAATAAGATTCGCGCCGTTTAGCCACTCTGCGATCACCAATAAAGAAAAATATACCTTGGCGCTCTTCGAAAATCTGCAGCTCGTAGACTATCTCGGCAATTTCTCCCTCGGTGATGTTTCGATACAGGTCCCGTGCGGGAAGGTCCGAAAGAGAGAACCGTACTTCGATCCTCTTGTCCGTGGCGGTGGATTCGATATCGAGCTCCATCGCAGCGATGGATAGGGGAAGGATTAGTAAAATGGAGAGAAAGTAGATAATACTGAAGCTTGGGTCAATCTTCTTCAAAACGGTTTTCAAAAAGGGCGACAATCGCCTCGACGGCGTCCTCTTCGTCGGGTCCGTCGGCGAGTATAACGATCTCCGATTTGTAGCTCGCCCCGAGGGTGATGATTCCCATTATGGATTTTCCGTTTATACGCATCGAGTCTTTTTCCAGATAAATATCCGAGCTGTACTGATTGGCCGCGTTGACTATCAGCGCCGCGGGGCGTGCGTGGATGCCTGCTCTGTTTTTGATGATAACCGTTTTACTCGTCATGCTGCCTTTAACTTCCTTAAAAGGAATCTTTTTTGTTGAAGTAGATATTTCGAGCGTTTTCGCTCTCCAGCCATTTCAATACGTTCTCGTTGAAATCCCGGGCGGAGAAATAGCCCATCTTTTTGAGCCGTTCGTTCATCGCCGCCGTCTCAATCAGTATTGGTATGTTGCGCCCCGGTTTGACCGGGATCACTAAGGCCGGGACGTGGACTCCCAGCATCTCGGTCTTGCTGTCTCCAGAGCCGAGCCGGTCGTAGACCTTCTCGGAGTCCCACTCTTCGAGCTCGACCACCAGCTGGACCTGCTTGCGGTCCCGAATCGCGCCCACCCCGAAGAGGTGGCTGATATTGATGATCCCCAGACCGCGGATCTCCATATGGTGTCCCAGGGATTTGTTCTGCGCCGCTCCGATGAGGAGGTTGCCGTTCATACGTTTGAGCTCGACGGTATCATCGCTGATCAGCCGGTGTCCGCGTTCGATCAGTTCCAGGGCCGTCTCGCTCTTTCCGACACCGCTGCTGCCGCGTATCAGTACCCCGATACCGTAGACCTCGACCAGGACCCCGTGAATCACCTCTTTGGGGGCGAAGATATCGTTGAGCGCCCGCATGAGACGCATGACGAACTCCCCCGAAGGCAGATCGGTCTGGAGTATGGGGCACTCTGCTCTTTCGGCAATACCGAGGAAGCTCTCACCGGGCTGAAAATTGTTGGAGAAGACCGCGCAGGGTATGGGGTAGGAGAACATCTTCTCGAGGGTTTCGAAGTTTTGCTCTTCCTCCAGTTTCTGCAGGTAGGCCGCTTCGCCTCGACCGAAGAGCTGAATTCGTTCGTGGGCGAACTGGTCGAAAAAGCCGCTCAAGGTGAGGCCCGGCCGGTTGATCTCAGGCTCCTGGATGGACCTCACCAAACCCTGCCTTCCGGCGATACACTTGAGGTTTAGTGAGTTGTGTTCCTTTAGATCCAAATCCAGCAGATCCAGGACGGTAAAATTTTCCATGCGTCTATAATATATCAAAAACTCCACCGAGAGGAAACAGTAAGTCCCCTCAGTGCAGCAATTCTCATTTTGGAAAGTGCACTTGCACTTTCCAAA
>DSBN01000049.1 GCA_011046055.1 Sediminispirochaeta sp.
CCCCATACTCTATCAAATTGTGCAATCCCGCCGCATCTCCGATCCCCATCAGAAACCAAGACAAGTGTACCGCGTATTTTTCCTCTTCCTCTTGGTAGAGCAGGGTCCACAGCAGAGAGCTGTATCTGGCGGGGTTGATCCGTTCTCTGCTCCGTTCTCGAAGCAGCGAGACCGCCGCGGCCCGTTCCTTTCCCGCGTCCAATCGGTCCAAGAGCTGCTCCGCGCTCTCAGGATCGCCCTCTGCCAGCAGAAGTTCGGCTAGTTCGATCATCCGTCCCTCACCGGGAGTCTCTTCGTTCCACCAACGGTCTATCATCTCCATTGGATCATTTTTTCCCTGCACAAGATCGATATAGAGGGTATTGTACAGCGCGTCGAAAGAGGGCATGAGACGCCAATAGACATCTCTGGCCGCTTCGTAATCTCCTTGTCTCATGTAGATATCCGCGGTCAACAGAAGGTGTTCCTCTTTTGGAAACATCTGCGGGTATCTTTCGAGCAGCTCCAAGGCTCCGTCCCATTGCCCCGCGTCGTAGTGAAGAAAGAGCAGCAGTTTGCCCGGCAGTTTTTCGTTTCGGTATCGTTGTGCCAGACGGTAGGCATCGTCGATTCGTCCCCGACGCAGCTCAACTAAGAGCGCGTTCGTCAAAAATCCCGGGTTTCCAGTATCGGAGTAAAAATCGATAAAAACCTCAGGGTCGCTGTCCATCCCAAGGTCGGCGATACCCGTCGACGTCTCATCTTTTTGTTCCGGAGGCAGATACAGAGAAAGTTCTTTTCTCAAGGCGTCCCAGCGGTCAGCCGGCGGGGGATCTTCGAAAAAAATCCTCGCCGCCTCCACCTCACTTCCCGTTCTCAGTAAGCTGTAGGACGCCAAAGCTCGAAGCTCGGCGCTACCCGGGTACTGGGAATGCGCTTTCGCACTCAATTCCGCCAGTAGTTCGTAATCCCTGCCGTATCCAGGAAAACTCTCTTCCCATACCCGTTTCAAGAGCCTGATATAACTGGATGCCGAAAGATCCTTGTCAGCCAGATCGAGGATCTCCTCCAGCGCCTTAGACCGATTTCCATCTCGGATATAGCCGTCGATCCTCTCTATCCGGGTGTTGAACAGCTGTAGACTCACCTGTTTTTTCCTCTGAGCGATAAAAAAAAGAGTGGTCCCCAAAGCCAGCAGCAGAATAGCTATTGCGAATAGAATGGACCAGTCTTTTTTTTCCATACCTTGCATTCACCTATATACTTTCGCGTATCTGTTTACTCACTCCGTCGAGAACACCGTTTACAAAACGATACGACTCATCACTGCCGTACATCTTCGCCAGACTGATGGCTTCGTCGATTGTCACTTTGTATGGTATCTCCGGTTGGTGCAACAGGGCGTAGATGCTGATCCGAAGAATGGCCAGATCCACCTTATTCAGGCGAGAAAAATCCCAGTGCTCCAACTGCCGTTGCAGAAGCTGGTCTATCTCTTCCAAGTGCTCCAAACTCCCCTGGGTCAACAGCCTGGCAAAAGTGATCGTATCCGATCCGTAGGTGCTTCTTCTCTCTTCGTCCAGCCAGTTAAAAAGCGATAGCTCATTTTTATCTTGATGGGTATACTCCCAACTGAACAAGGCCTGCATGGCCAGAACTCTGGCCTTCCGTCTAGATCCCATGATCAGTTGTCGTACCGCACGATTTCCGCTTCATCTCGTAGTTCAGCCATGACTTCCTGCGTCGCCCGGCGCAAGGCATCCTGCTGTCGTTCCTGGTACAATCGGTTGCGCAGATACTCCCTGACGGTCACCGGATAGTCCGGAGCGATTCTCTCATCGAGTTCAAGTATTTTGGCCGGTGAATGTTCGGTGACTTTAACGATATGGAAACCGATGTTTGACTCAATTACCCCGGAAACATCTCCTTTTTTGAGCTGAAATACGGTGTCGAAAAAGTGGCGGCCGTAAGCCTCGCGCACCTGTTGGTTGTTCCGGGTCACATAGCCCACATCGCCTCCTCGAAATCGAGAATTTTCATCTTCCGAATAACTGCGTACCAGATCGTCGAAGGTCATCTCTCCAGTCTTCAATTTTTTTGACGCCTCCTGGATTTTGTCGCGCGCCTCCTCGATCTCTGAGGGAGTCTTCTCTTGAGTAGAGATAAAAAGGTGGCTGATTCGCACATATTCAGGGTTGGTGAAGTTGGTGGCGTTCGCCTGATACAGCTCTTCGATCTCTTCAGTGGTGGGAGTCTTTATATTATCGAAAAGGCTCCGCTTTTTTTGGCTGATGTAGGTCTGCTGCAAAACTTGGTTTTCCAGCTGGTCTCTGTACTCGGCCCAGGAGTAACCGGTCTCCTGTTGGACTATGCTTCGGAACTCCGATGCGGAGATTTCGCGTCCTAACTGCATCTCTATCTGTCTTTTTTGCTGTGCGAAAAGTTCTTCGAGGTTGTTTTCCGGCACTTCGATCCCGTCGCGCTCGGCTGCTTGACGTATAAGTATCTCGGCGATCATCGATTCGAGCACCTGTTCGTAGCCTATATTCTCGGGACGCAGCCCGCTGTCGGCACCGATCCTCCGCAGCTCTTCCATTCTCTGCTTAACCTGCGCCTCGGTAATACCCACGGTCCTGGTAAGATTAACCGTGGCTACGGTCTTTCCCAATACCTGGGTAGCGGCGGGAAATACCGTTCCCAAAAAAAAGATAAGTAAAAAAAAGAATATAACTCTCTTGCTCATACCCGTATACTCCCTCTATTTCACATCAGCAATTCTCATTTTGGAAAGTGCACTTGCACTTTCCAAAATGAGAATGCCTCCAACAGTTAGAAACACAAATCATTGCTATGCAAATGAAGCAAATTCTCAATTTGGAAGTCATTAGA
>DSBN01000377.1 GCA_011046055.1 Sediminispirochaeta sp.
GACCTGGGAGAAGGTCAAACCCTTGGGGATGCCCGCCTCCATGATGAAAACGGCGGTCGCCCCGGAGCCGGAGACAAAATCGCAGCCCTTGGGGTCCAGCTTTGGAATGGGAGTGGTGAAAACTCCGTGGTAGTGGGGGGTCATCACCCCGATGCAGTTGGGGCCGATGAGGCTGGCTCCGTGTTTTTCCACCAGCTGGACTATCTGTTCCTCGATTCGTCCGCCTTCGCTGCTCTCTTCACTGAAACCCGCCGAGAGGATGATGATCCCCCGGCACTGTTTCTCCTCTAAAAGCACCCGGCTGGTCTCCAGGCAGAGCGCGGCGGGGATCGCCAGTATGGCCAGGTCGACGGGGGGGATTTTTTCTACCGAGTCGTAGGCCTCAAGGCCCTGGATCTCTCGCTCCTTCGGGTTGACCGGGTAGATAGGGCCGGGGAAGTTGCCGGAGGTGAGGTTTCGCAGAACCTTTCCTCCGGGTTTTGCGCTGGAGTTGGAAGCGCCTACAACGGCGATGGAGCGCGGTTTTACTATCTCTTGCCTCAGCATGTCTCCTCCTTCGGTCTATCGGTCGTTGCGGTGTTCTTGGGAAAATTTTCTTCCCGCCTCGAGGGTGGCGATGTTCTTTTCGACCACCTCCTCACCTTTGCGCCCGAAGATGTACCGGATGCCCGCCTTCAGTTTCTCAAAGTCCAGGTCCATGAACAGCGAGGCGGCGCCGGCCATTACCATGTTCATTCCCCGGCTGTTGTCCAGCTCCTTGGCCAAGGCGTCGGCGTCGATGGCGATGTGCCGGGGGACTTTGTTGATCTGTTCGAGTATCTTATCCATAGAGGGGTAGTCGGAGATGTTCTTGTAGGGGGTCGTGTTGGTGACCAGCCACCCCTCCTGGGACAGGTAGGGCAGGTAGCGTAGGCTCTCCATCGGTTCGACCGAAAGGATGATATCCGCTTCGCCCTGGGGGATGAGGTCGCTGAAGATTTCCCGGTCCGATATTCGCAGGTGCGACTGGACATCGCCTCCTCGCTGGCTCATCCCGTGAACCTCCGCCTGTTTGAGATGCAGGCCCGATTCGAGGGCCGCGTAACCGATGACGGTGGCGATCGAGAGTATCCCCTGGCCGCCCACTCCGGCTAGAATTATATCGAGCTTCATTTTTCGCCTCCCTTCTTTTTCATTTGGGCCCGCCTGAGTTGAGTCTGGACGCACTCGCGCTGGGGAATGATCACCGAAACCCCTTCGTAGGCCAGCTCCTCTTTGATGATCTGTACGAATTGGTCGTGGGTGTTGCGTTTGGGCATGATCGATCTGATGTGTTCCGGATCCACGCCGAGCCCCTCGCAGACTTTCTGGAGCCGTCCGGTGGCGTGGCTCCGTTGACCGCCGGTCATGGCGGTGGTCGAGTTGTCCAGAATGAAGACAATGATGTTGGAGTTCTCCACCACCGCGTCCAGAAGACCGGTCATACCGCTGTGGGTAAAGGTCGAGTCGCCAATGACCGCCGCCGCCGGGTAGAGCCCCGCGTCGGCGGCTCCCTTGGCCATGGTGATGGAAGCGCCCATGTCGACGCAGCTGTTGATCGATTCGAAGGGCGCCAGAGCTCCCAGGGTGTAGCAGCCGATGTCCGAGAAGACGTGACCGTCGCCGTAGACGTCCTTGATCGCCTCGTTGATCGCCCGGTAGGAGTCGATGTGGCTGCAGCCGGGACAGAAGACCGGCGGACGCGGTGCGGTGACCTCTGGGACGGGACTCGATGGGCGGGCCTCCATTTTCAGAGCCGCACGGACCAAGCCGGGGTTGAGCTCTCCTGTACGGGGCAGTTCGCCGCTCAAGCGGCCGCGAATTTTGATCCCCCGGTCGAGGATGCCCCGCAGCATCTCCTCCACCACCGGCATTCCCTCCTCGATCACCAGAATTTCGTCACACTGATCGACCATCTTCTCCAGATGTACTCGGGGGACTGGGTACTGTGAGAGTTTGAGTATCGGGTGGGGGCATTGAGCGTCTTGAAAGTTTTCCATCAGGTAGTTGTAGGCTATTCCGATGGCGATAATACCGGTGCCTTTGTCCGGTCCGTCCTGGTAGCGGTTGAAGGGGGAGTTGGCGGACTCCTCCTCCAGGGCGGCCTGTTTTTCCAGTAGCAGCTTGTACCTCTTTCGGGCTATAGCCGGTAGGAGGACAAACTGCCTCTTATCCTCGGGCATGGAGAGACCCTTCTGGGGCAGGGTGGTGGAGCGGTGCACTCCGGAACGGCTGTGGGCGATCCGGGTGGTCAGCCGTAGCAGTACCGGTACTTGGTATTTTTCCGACAGTTCAAAGGCGGTGAAGCACATCTGGTAGGCTTCCTGCTGGTTACTCGGTTCGAGAATAGGTACCATCCCAAACTTGCCGTAGAAGCGGCTGTCCTGTTCGTTCTGCGAGCTGTGCATGCTCGGATCGTCGGCTACGGTGATCACCAGGCCGCCATGGGCACCGGTGATGCCGGCGTTGACGAAGGCGTCGGCGGCGACATTCAAGCCGACGTGCTTCATCATGGCCATGGCCCGTTTACCTGCGTAGCTCATGCCCACCGCGGCTTCCAGGGCGGTCTTCTCGTTGGCCGACCACACCCGGTGGACGTTTCCCTCCGCGGCCTGTTTGGATCCTTGGACGTACTCCATAATCTCGGTCGAAGGGGTACCGGGGTAGGCGTAAAACCCGGAAATTCCCGCGTCCAGGGCCCCCTGAGCCACCGCTTCGTCTCCTAAGAGCAATAGCATTTTATCTTCCAAATTCTCCTCCTTGCTATCTCCGTGTCTGTTGTTCGGAATCGTTTCGTTGATATGATCATTTATTATAGCACCGTTTTTGAA
>DSBN01000325.1 GCA_011046055.1 Sediminispirochaeta sp.
GAACTATATGGGCCAGTTGTCCCCTCTGGACCACTGGCAGGTTCATCTGGTACCCCTGATTGGCCGCGAGAGTCCGCCGGGATACCGGTCCCTGTTCGAGTTCTATTTACGGTGGTTCGAATACTTGAGCCGGTTACAATAACAAAGAGGGGAGGTAGTGATGTATATACTGGTAGTCTACGTACCGGAGACTCACCTGGAGGTGGTCAAGGAGGCGCTCTTCGAGGCCGGCGCCGGGCAGATCGGCGACTATAGGCGCTGCTCCTGGCAGGTGAGGGGCATGGGCCAATTCGAACCGGGGGAGGGGAGCTCCCCCTTCATAGGAGACCTGGGACGTCTGGAGGAGCTTCCCGAATACCGGGTGGAGATCGCCTGTCCTGATCAGAAGCTGAAATCGATTGCCGCGGCCCTGGTGGAGGCCCACCCCTACGAAGAGCCGGCCTACCATTTCTACCGGGGGCTCAGTTTGCTCGAGCTTCCAGGGGGAGACTCAGGGTGAACACGCTGCCTCGGGGTGTGTTTTTGGAGATCTGGAAATCCGCCTCCAGCTGTTGGACCAGGCTGCGCACAATGGTGAAGCCGAAACCTTGAGCCTGATCGAGGACGAAATCCTCCGGGAGGCCGCGACCGTTGTCTTTGATCTGTATCTGCAGCCTTGAATTGCCCTTGGTCTGCAGGTCGACCTGCACTTCCCCTCCCTCGTAGTTCTCAAAGGCGTGTTCGAAGGCGTTGCTGCACAGTTCGTTCAAAATCAAGGCCAGGGGGATGGCGTCGTGCAGGGGGATGAATACCGGATTTCCGGAACTGGTGGTCTTGATATCCTTCATGGTTTGGGAGGTGAAGGAGTTTTTCAACTCTCCCAGGAGCTTTTTTACAAACTCGTCCACATCCACCGCCGTCACATCGTCTTGGCTGTAGAGCTGTTCGTGCACAATGGCCAGGGAACCGATGCGCCGTTCGGCCTCCTTCAGTACATCTTGGTCATCCGGCTGATCCACGGAACCCGATTGGAGATGCAGCAGGCTCATTACGATCTGCAAGTTGTTCTTGACTCGGTGGTGTATTTCTTTGAGCAGCACCTCTTTCTCCCGGAGGGATTTGGAGAGCTCCTCCTCGCGCTGCAGCCTGATGTACCGCTCTTCCCGGATATTGTCCATCAATCGGTTGAAGGCCGCCACCATCAGGTCGAACTCGTCGTCGGTTTTGAAGATTTTTTTCCGCTTCAACTCCAGGGCGTTGAACTCCCCCTTCTGGATGTTCTTGCTGATGCGGACGAGCTGAACCGAGAGTTTCTGTATCTGCCTGGTGATGGCCATCTGGACGAGGAAGAAGGTCGGCAGGATGATGAGTATGGCTCGAATGGCGTCGATGAGGAAGTTCGGTGCCAGTGGTGTGCTGAGCAAGTCGAAAATCTCCGGATCGTAGAGCCGGACCGTGAGTCTGCCGATGGGTATCCGTTGACCTACGTCGAGGTAGTGCAGGGGCCACTCTCTGACCACGGAGGGCTCTCGAATCTTTTGGGAGAGGGAAATACTGCCGTAGCCGCGGATGTACAGCTCCACCGATTCGACTTCGTGAACCTCCACCAGAGATTCCACCGTGAGGTGGAGTTCGGACAGAGCGAAGGTCCACACCTGGCGGGTGATCAGCGGGATCCAACTCTTCTCTATCTCTTCGATCGCCTTCTCCCGGGAACGATCCTGCTCTACCTCTTTTAGATGCAGGGAGATGAGGCCGGAGATAAGGATCGCAATGAGGATGAAAATACTCACCAGAAAGATGAATTGCCGTGAGAGAACTCCCTTCATCTTTACTCCGTTTCGGTGAAGTTTAGAGTCTGTCGCTCGATCTCTTGGTAGCTGCCATCGGCCTTCATATCTCGTAGGGCTTGTTCGAGCTCCGGAATGAGCGCCGAATGTCGGCGGTGCATATAGAGGTACATGTTCCGTCTGGCCAGGGGGTCGGGTGAAGGTATATTCCGGTGATGCCGTTTTGGTGAAGGTAGTGCAGACCTCGGTGGGCATCGTATAGTATCAAGTCGACCCGGTCGGCTATCAGCATGTTGAAGAGCGCCTCCTCGTTGGGACGGTGATAATCGATACGGCCTCCCTCACGTTCTGCTCCAGGATCAGCCAGCCGTGGATGAAAGCTACCCGGTAGGGCGCCAGATCTTCCCATTTCTCGATCGGCAGCACGCGGCTCCTGGAGAAGACCGAGAACCGATACTCCAACAACGCCTCGTCTACCTGTCTCAGGTTGGGGTAGTCCTCCCGCATGGAGTCTATTCGGGCGTATTCACCGTCGGCGATGCCCATATCGGCGTTGCCGATGGAGCGGCGCGAGGGCAGGTGTCGAATCTCGATCTGATAGCCCAGCCGGGAGAAGGCCTCCTCCAATACAAGGTCGCAGAGTCCGTCGTCCTGCTCCGTAGAATAGGGAGGGGTATCGGCGGTGTTGAGAACCAACACCTCCCCCTGCTGAGCGTTCAAAGCGGCGGGAAAAAAGAACGCTAGTCCCGCTGCCAGCCATAGGAAGGCAATATAGTGTTGTTTTATCTTATTCATGTCGATCTCCCAAACTCCCCCGCGTCTCTCTGGGACTCCGAGGATTCGATCTCTATGCGGATTTGGCCGCTGCTGAGCTCCGCCAGCTCCTCTCGAAGCCGGTCGAGCTCCACGCTAGGAACACTGCCCAGGATCACCACTTCGGTGCCGTAGGCTTCTTTCTCTATCTTCGCGGAATTTGCCTGCAAAAGCAACTTTGCCTGCTCCAAAAAAGGGTAGGCCAGGCGGATGGCGAAGTGAGTCATTTCTCGCAGCTCCTCCGTGGGAGTACGAGC
>DSBN01000014.1 GCA_011046055.1 Sediminispirochaeta sp.
CCCACATTCAATCCATCAGAAAGAAACATGGCCTCACCCTCAGCAACCTGGCCGAACAGAGTGGGGTCTCCATGGCCACGTTGTCGCAGATAGAAGCGAACAAAGTCAATCCGACCATTGCTACTCTCTGGAAAATCGCCGCGGGACTGGAGGTCGAGCTCAACTCGCTGCTCTCGGGCTTGGAGAATCGCCACCCGCTATTCGAGGTGCTTCGCAGCGAAGAGATCGCCGCCTGCGATACCCTGGAAAAGGGGGTGAGCATTAGGGTTTTCAGCCCGCTTTCGATGGCCGAGAACCTGGAGATTTACCGATTGAATTTCGACCCGGGAGCCTGTTTGAACTCCGAAGCACACTTGCCCCGGACCGAGGAGTATCTCACCGTGCTCAAGGGCCGAATTTTGGTAAAAGCGGGCGGCAAAAAAGCGACGCTCGAAGCTGGTGATTTTATCAGATATCAAGCGGACCTGGAACACGGCATCTGCAATACCGGAGAGGCGGAAGCGGAGATCAATATGATAGTTCGATTTTTTCAATAAGTTTTTCATTAAGAGTGAGGGAGGAATATGAAACGGATACTGATCACCGGCGCTCTTGGCCAAATCGGCTCGGAGTTGACCGTCGAGTTGAGAAAACGGTATGGCACGGACAAGGTAGTGGCCAGCGACCTAAGACCTGATTCCCCGACTGGAATCGGAGACGGTCCCTTCGAGCAGCTCGATTGCCGGGACGGAAAGGCTCTGCTTGGATTGGTTCGTAAATACCGGATTGACACCATCTACCACCTGGCTGCTCTCCTTTCGGCGGTGGCGGAGAAAAACCCGCAGAAGGCCTGGGATATCAACCTCAACGGACTGTATACGGTTTTGGAGGTAGCCCGCGAGGAGGGCTGCGCCGTGTTCACGCCCAGCTCGATCGGCTCCTTTGGACCGACTACGGTAAAAAACTTCACCCCTCAGGACTCGCCGCAGAGACCCAACTCTATGTACGGAGTGACCAAGGTTGCCGGCGAACTGCTTTGTGATTACTACCACCACCGTTTCGGCCTGGATACCCGTGGGGTTCGGTACCCGGGACTCATATCGAATCAAACGCCTCCCGGAGGCGGGACCACCGACTACGCGGTAGATATCTATTATTCAGCGGTGAAGGAGGGGCGCTACACCTGTTTCCTCAAGGGGGATACCTATCTGGACATGATGTATATGCCCGATGCGCTCAAAGCGGCGATCGATATTATGGAGGCAAATCCCGAACGTCTTCGTCATCGAAACGCCTTCAACGTGACGGCTATGAGTTTTTGCCCCGAGGATCAGGCTGCCTATATTCGAAAATATATCCCAGACTTCGAAATAAGCTACGTTGTCGATCCAGTACGGCAGGCCCTGGCCAACAGTTGGCCCAACAGTCTGGAGGATTACGCGGCGCGGGTAGAGTGGGGCTGGGAACCGGTTTTTGACTTGGAAATGATGACCCGCGATATGCTCCAAACTCTGGAAAAGAGAAAAAAAGAGGGGATTCTGTAAACAAAAAAGGAGGAAATCGGCCATGTACGGTAAGGTAAAACAAGAGCTGCAACAAAGTCTGCGGGAGCTTCGCGAACAAGGACTGTACAAAAAGGAGCGTGTACTCAAGTCTCCCCAGGACGGCAGTATCGAGGTTGAACAGGGAAAAAAGGTCATAAATTTCTGTGCCAACAACTACCTCGGTCTCTCCAACGCACCGGAACTCGTCGATGCGGCATCACGAACAATGAAGGATTGGGGCTACGGCCTCTCTTCGGTACGGTTCATCTGTGGAACCCAAGAAATTCATAGGCGTCTGGAACAACGGGTGTCAAAATTCTTGGGGACCGAGGATACCATCCTCTACGCCGCCTGCTTTGACGCCAATGGAGGTGTCTTCGAGCCTTTGGTCGGTGAGGGAGACGCCATTATTTCCGACGCTTTGAATCACGCCTCTATAATCGACGGGGTTCGATTGAGCAAGGCCCAGCGGTTCCGTTACGCCCATTCGGATATGGGCGAGTTGGAGGAGGCGCTGAAAAAATCCCAGCATCTGCGGAGACGAATCATCTGCACCGACGGTGTGTTCTCCATGGACGGAGACATAGCCCGATTGGACCAGATCTGCGATCTGGCGGACCGCTACCAGGCCTTGGTGATGGTCGACGACTCCCACGCCACCGGGTATATCGGTCCGGGCGGACGGGGAACACCGGCCTACTGGGGGGTGGAGGATAGGGTGGATCTGATCACCACCACCTTTGGCAAGGCTTTGGGAGGGGCATCCGGCGGCTGTACCTCAGGCCGGGCGGAAATAGTAGAAATGCTCCGTCAGCGTTCACGGCCATACCTCTTTTCCAATACCCTGGCCCCGGCGGTGGTCGGAGGAACGCTGAAGGCTCTGGAGATCGTGGAATCACAAGAGAGTCTACGGGAGAGATTGTGGGAGAATATCAAATTCTTCAAGGATAAGATCTCCGCCGTCGGCTTTGACATCGTTCCTGGCGAAACCGCCATAGTCCCGGTGATGCTCTACGACGAGCAGAAGGCGATGAAAATGGCCGACCGTCTGCTGGAGGAGGGGATATACGTCATCGGTTTCGTCTACCCGGTGGTGCCAAAGGGGAAGGCCAGAATACGGGTACAGATATCCGCCGCCCACGGCACACTGGAGATGCAACAGGCGGTAGACGCTTTTCGAAAGGTCGGTCTGGAGATGGGGATTATTTAGTATTCCCCATGTTCTGAGACTCTAAGCCAAGGGGAGGAGGTCGGGGGCAAGTCCAAAACCGACTAGTAATCAAAGACCAGAGAC
>DSBN01000311.1 GCA_011046055.1 Sediminispirochaeta sp.
AATGTCAATACAACAGTAGTCTCATCAACGGTGTTATATCTACCCGAGCTTTCCTCCCAGTCCTCCGACTGTGATTTGACTGTACCGATATGTTCCTGAAGCTCAGGCGTCTTATAATATTGTGCCGTCTTGCATCTTCGTGAGTATCTGTCATACTAAAGGGTGGTATGTCTTTTGTCTTTGCCCCTTACGCACTGCTGCTGTTTCTCTCCGCCGGGATCACCCTCGCCCTCGCGCTGTACTCCTTCAGGCGGAGAAATGTACCCGGCGCTACGGCTTTCGCCGTGGCGATGCTGGTGGGAGTGCTGTGGTCCCTGGCCAACGCCCTGGAGATCATGGGCGCGGACCTGCGAACCAAGCTGTTTTGGGCCAACCTGCAGTACCTCAGCTACGGGGCCGCACCGGTGGTCTGGCTGATCATGGTACTTCAGTACGGCAGCTACGAAGGCTGAGTGCGGCGGCGGACGTTGGTACTCCTGTCGGTGGTACCGCTGATCAGCTTTGTACTGGCCTGGAGCGACCCCCTGCACGGGCTGCTCCGCTACGACTTCTCCCTGGATTCGAGCGGACCCTTTCCGGTGATCGGCAAGGAGTACGGTCCCTGGTTTTTTGTCCATTTTACCTACTGTTATCTCTTGAACGGCCTGTCGGTGGTTCTGCTCCTCCGGGCGTTGTGGCGCAAAAACACCATTTATCGCCGGCAGTCGCTCTTTCTTCTTTTGGGACTGGGGATCATCATCATCTCCAACGTCCTCTACGTCACCGGCCTCAGCCCCTGGCCTACATCGACGTCTCTCCGGTGGTCTTCACCGTATCGGCGGCGATCATCAGCTGGGGGATATTTCGCTACAAACTCTTCAAACTGGTACCCGTCGCCCGTTCGCGGGTGATCGAGCGGATGGGTACGGGGGTGGTCGTCGCCGATCCCCAGTGGCGAGTGGTGGACATCAACCCCGCCGCTCGGCGGATGTTCGACATCGGGGATAAAGATATAAGCGGCGAGCTTTTGAGCCGCCGCGTTCCGGAGTTGGAAAAAGTGCTCGAAGATATCGAGACGGGCTCGGGGGAGGGGCACCTGGAGGATCCGTCGCAACGGGAGCTCGAGATCCTCAACAATGGCCGCGGCTTTTTCTACCGGGTCTACGAATCGCCGATTATGGACCATTGGGGGCGGACGCTGGCCTGGGTCTTTATTCTCACCGACGTCACCAAGCTGAAAAAAGCCCAGGTGGAGATTGAGAGCAAGAACCGCGAGCTCACCGCCCGACAAGAGCGGGACCGTCTGGCCCAGGACCTGCACGACAACCTGGGACAGATCCTCAGCTTCGCGTCGATCCAGACTCAGACCATCCAGCGGGAGCTGAAGCGGGGAAACAGCGAGCGGGTAGAGGAGTACCTCCAGCGTTTGCGGGAGATCGTCCAGGAAGCCCACAGCAGCCTGCGACAGCACGTATACAATATCAAAAACGACAAGTACGAAACCTATCCCTTCTCGGAACTGATCAAGGAGATGGTCACGACCCTTCGGGAGGACGCGGGACTAGAGCTGGAGTTTTTCTTTTGCCCCGATGTTGATAAAATGTTCCTCCCGGGGGAGGAAAAAAAGCAGCTCTGCTACCTCACCCAGGAGGCCGTGGGCAATATCGCCGCCCACGCTCAGGCCTCAAGAGTATCCGTGGGAACCCGCCAAGGAGACGGGAAGTGCGAGTTTTTTATCGAGGACGACGGGCGGGGTATAGACCCGCGGGTGATCGCCGATGAAAAGCTCCAGGGCGCCGGATTGAGCGGTATGCGGGAGAGGGCCCGCCGGCTGGGCGGAGAGATGAAAATCGCCGCTTCTCCCGGGGAGGGGACTCGGGTACGCGTTTTTTTTTGACAAAAAAAAGATGGACCGGGAGGGTGAACGATGAGAATACTGATTGCCGATGACCACCCCATCTACGCCGAGGGGCTGCGAAACCTGCTGCTCTCCTACGACTACTCGGTGGACGGGATTGTGCGCACCGGAGCTGAGGCGATCCGGGAGGCTCTTCGCCGTCGACCGGACGTGGTGCTGATGGATCTCAACATGCCGGAGATGGACGGTATTGGGGCGACGAAAAAGATAGTCGAGCAGCTCCCGGAGACTCGGGTGATCGTCCTCACCGGGATAGAGGAGGAGGAGTCTCTGTTCCGAGCGCTGCAAGCCGGCGCTTCGGGCTATCTGCTGAAAAACCTCGACGCCGAAGAGCTCAAACGCAACCTGGAGGACCTGGCTTCGGGAAGGACGCCCTTTTCCCCCGGCCTCGAGGAGACTCTGCTGCGGGAGTTTCAACGCGGGAGAAACGCCGGCAGTGGAGGCGTGCCGACGGGGGAGGAGCCGCTGACGGAGCGACAGAAGAGCATCCTGGCCCGACTTGCCGCCGGGCGCACCTACAAGGAGATCGGCGCGCAGCTGTACATCAGCGAGCGGACGGTCAAGTACCACATCAAGCAGATCAAGGAGACCCTGGATCTCGACACCCAGGCTCAGCTGATCTCCTACTACCACTCGTATCTCTCTTAGACCTGTTCCTGTCCCCCAACTGTACTCTGACTGTACTGGAGTGCTAATGAAGCAGGAGCCGATACGCGCTACCCTTGGAAGTAGAACGGAGAGAGGAGCGTGCGGGATGAAACTGATGAAGACTTTTTTCTTAGT
Source organism: Sediminispirochaeta sp. (assembly GCA_011046055.1). GTDB lineage: Bacteria > Spirochaetota > Spirochaetia > DSM-16054 > Sediminispirochaetaceae > DSBN01. Next base: position 2,681 of record DSBN01000311.1, read on the forward strand.
GTCGATGATGATAATCGTGTTGTTTACCGGCTGCAGTCTGCTGGGAATAGATCCGGATGAGACTACTGATACAGCTACCAGCGAGGACGGCGGCAGCTACGACGGGGTGGCCGACGACGCGGCTTCGATCCTGCGC
>DSBN01000366.1 GCA_011046055.1 Sediminispirochaeta sp.
AAGAGCGACAGACTGGCGTGGTAGCCTACGCCGGCGAGAACCGAGGCTCCGATGAAAGCGAGGATGGGCACCTTGGGAAGAAACGACAGCAGCAGCATCCCAGCAGCCAAAAGGAGCAGGGTGGGGAGGATAAAGGTCCTTCGACCGTAGCGGTCGGAGAGCCGTCCGATCATCGCCGAAGCCAGGGCTCCGAGGCTCGAGTAGAGGGTGAAAAAGAGCGCCGGATTGGTGATGTCGGTGGTTTTTTGGACGTAGATCGAGAGGTAGGTCAGCAGAATTCCGTTGAAGGCGCTCCCGATGAGGATTCCGGTATAGGAAGATCGGACCGTGGTGTTTTTGAAAAGGAGGATGATGTCTTTCAGCTTCACCTCGGCCTCCTTGTCGGCTCGGCCGGGGGAGTAATCAGGCTCGGGGGGTAGGCTCATGACTCCCAGAAAAGCGACTGCCCCCACCAGCGTGTAGAAGACGAAAAAGGCGTCAAAGCCGTAGTTCTGGATGATCCAGAATGAGACCGGCGGTCCGATCATCATGGAGAAGGTCACCACCATTCGATAGGCGCCCAGGGCGGTGCCCCGGTACTGGTCGGGGGTGACGTCGGTGACGTAGGAGCTGGCCGAGGCGAGGTAGGTAGCCAGACCGATAGCCTGGTAGAGCCGGGCGGCGGCCATGAACCAGAGGTTGGGCGAGACCCAGATGAGTATCGGAGCGGTCATAAAGACAAAGGCGCCGATCCTCAGCGGGAGTCGTCGTCCCCGGCGGTCGGCCATGGGACCGAGAAAGAAACGCATTATCACCCCGCCTATGGTGAAAATCGAACCCAAGAGCCCGGCGACGAAGTCGCCGCCCCCCACGTGCTTCACGTAGACCGGGAGCACGATCAAGGAGATCAGAACCCCGCCTAGAGCCAGATGGGATGAAACATAGATAGTCAGCACTTCGCGGCTAAAAAAGAGGGAGCTCAAGTTTTTTTGCGTATCTTTCATTTTGATTATCCGAAGGCCACTATAGCAGGGGAGCGGGGCCCCTGGCAATGATCAGGTGGAAGGGGGGCGCGAACGATCAGAACCTCCTCTTTCTACTGGAATCCGCTTTTCATACCACCGCTGCGGTTGTATGATGGAGGCAGCCTATATCGATCAAGAATAAGGGATACCACAAATGAAAATAGCGGTAGGACAGATTAACAGCACCATCGGCGATTTCGATGGAAACGCGGATAAAATATTAGAATACTCGCATCGGGCCGCCGCCGACGGGATGGAGCTCATCCTCTTTCCGGAAATGTCCCTGTGCGGATACCCCCCGATGGACCTTTTGGATTATCAGAGCTTTGTCAGTGAAAACCAAAGGGCGCTGCGTCGACTGCAGCGAGACCTGCCGCGGGATGTGGCGGTGGCGGTGGGCTATGTGGAGCGGACCACGGAGGGCTGCGGCAAGGCTCTGCAGAACGTCGTTTCGGTCCTTTTGGACGGTCGAATTCTGCACAGCCAGGCGAAGACCTTGCTGCCGACATATGATGTCTTCGATGAGGATAGATACTTCGAGCCGGCTCGCAGCCAAGAGGTCTTCGAGTATCGGGGGAAAAGAATCGGCATCGCCATATGTGAGGATATCTGGTGGCAGAGTGACGCTCTGCCGGGGTTTCGATACGCTCAGAATCCGGTGAAAACATTGCTGGACCAGGGGGCGGAGCTTCTGCTGGCTCCCTCGGCCTCACCCTACTACGCGGGTAAACAGGAAATACGCTTGGGACTGCTGCGAAAGATCGCCTCTTCTTCCGGAGTCCCGACGGTTTACGCCAATATGGTGGGGGGCAACGACAACCTCGTGTTCGACGGTTATTCGATGATCACCGATCGGAGCGGCGCCCTGATCGCCCACGGTCTGAGTTTCAGCGAGGATTATATTACGGTAGAACTACCGAACCAGGAGGAGCGACCCTCAATTCGCCTGCCCGAGACCGATGAGCTGGAGTCGCTGCGTCAGGCCCTGGTCCTGGGGCTGCGGGACTATGTTCGGAAGTGTGGGTTCAAAAAAGTGCACCTCGGACTCTCCGGCGGTATAGATTCGGCTCTGGTGGCGGTTCTGGCAGCCCAGGCCTTGGGTTCGGAAAATGTCCGCTCCTTCGCCCTGCCGACCGCCTACTCATCGCCCGAGAGCGAGCGGGACGCCAGGCATTTGGCGGAAAATCTGGGCATCGGGTTTGATGTGCTTCCGGTGGAGAAGGATTTTCGGGCGGTTCTGGAGAGCCTGGAGCCGATATTCGACGGGACCGATGCGGGCCTCGCCGAGGAGAACATCCAGGCGCGGCTCCGGGGGCTGCTGTTGATGGCCTACTCCAACAAGTTCGACTCCCTGCTGCTCACCACGGGCAACAAGTCCGAGCTGGCGGTGGGCTACTGTACCCTCTACGGCGATATGGCCGGCGGGTTGTCGGTGATCGGCGACCTGTTCAAGGGTCAGGTCTACGCTCTCTGCAGGTATATCAACCGGGAGAGGGAGGTCATTCCAGAGAACATTCTCACCCGCCCGCCTTCGGCGGAGCTGCGTCCGAACCAGACCGATCAGGACAGCCTGCCGGACTACGGGGTACTGGACGGTATTCTGGAGCTCTATTTGCTACGTAACAAGACCGCCGAGCAGATCATCGAACAAGGTTACGATGACGGGACCGTCCGGGAAGTCTTGCACCTTGTAGGACGCAACGAATACAAAAGACGGCAGGCCCCGCCGGTACTAAAAGTCTCCAGCCGCGCCTTCGGCACCGGGCGGAGAATGCCCATTGCCAGAAAGATTTTTGAAGCCCAGGTATAGA
>DSBN01000381.1 GCA_011046055.1 Sediminispirochaeta sp.
ACCGCCGTCCTCTTCGGTACTTTTTTCCGTGCGGTAGGAAAAGTAGTTCTCCAATTCTTCAAAATTCTGGGTCTCGAAACACTCGTTTCTCTTGCGGTTGAACTCGTTCCACTTTTCGATCTCCTGAAAGCCTTCGCCTTCGTCCTGGACAATGAGATGAGCGTGGTTGGTACTGAACGAAGCCCAGACCTTGACCTTTTTTGAGGGGTCCTTTTTATTGCCGTGGCGTACCGCGTTTTTTATGAGCTCGCTGATTTGCTGCTCCAATAGGTTGATCTCTTTGATCTCCGCCGGAGCCTTCTGCACGATGAGCATCGAAATAAAGCGAACCTGACGATAATCGCTGGCGAACTCCTTGTAAAACATCCCGGTCTTGTCGAAAAGAGGGTGCTTGCCGTCGATTAAAATTTCTTTGTGTTGATCCATCAGAATCGTCCTTTCGTTTTTTATTTGAGTTCGTTGAGAGCGGTTTTCACATCATCCACTATCGGAAAGTAGCCCATCAGCTTGGTCAGCTTGATGACCTTGGCCACCGAACCGTGAACGTTGCTGATTCGTAGATGAAATTTGTTTCTTTTTATGGAGGTGAAGATATGGATGAGAGCCCCCACCCCGCTGCTGTCGATGTAGTCCACCTCCTCGAGGTTGAGGACAATCTTTTTGATATTCTTGGCGATGAGCTTGTTCACCACATCCTTCAGCTCATGGGCGTTGTACAGGTCCATGTCACCCTTTACATCGACAATGTAAATATCTTTGTATTTTCTAAATCCAATTTCCATGCTTCGATACCTTCCGAAAGGGTAAATTGATCCAAAATGTCACAATTCCAGTCAACCGTATCACTATTCCCCCGGAACGTCAAGAAAAACCGTGTTTCATTTCTACAAACCTCACCGCGCCGTAGATCCGGCGCTGAAAGCCTTTTTCGGTCTTCCGGTAGACCTGCAGGTATTGATTCTCCCGGCCCACCGGCGCGATCAGCCTTCCCCCGGGACTCAGCTGTTCCAGCAGCGGCGACGGAACTTCCGGTGGAGCCGCCGACAGAATCACCGCGTCGAAGGCCGCGTGTTCCGGCAGTCCACGATACCCATCACCATGAAGGACCTGTACATTTTCGTAGCCCTGGTCCCGAAGCAGCTTCGCAGCGTGTTCGGCCAACACCCCGATCCTCTCTACACTATAGATTTCCGCCGCCAGATGGGACAGGATGGCAGCGGCGTAGCCCGAACCGGTCCCCACCTCCAGCACCCTCTCCCCCCCCTCCAAACGCGCCAGCGCGCACATCTCGGCGACTATATAGGGCTGGCTGATCGTCTGACCGTGGCCGATGGGCAGGGGCTGATCGGAGTAGGCGTAGACACGCTCTGATGCGGGGACAAAGAGGTGACGGGGAACCCTCAGAAAGGCACTCAAAATTCGGGGATCATCGATCCCTCGAGCGGCAATCTGCGTCTCCACCATCTCCCGTCGACGTGCTTCGTATCCGTCCATAGGATTTTAGTATAGCAGGAATTCGATTCTCCACAAATCCTCATTTTGCGGCTGCCAGGGTACATAGCAGAGCCGTCCAACCGTACTATACTGTTTTGTATGTACAGTATTCCTTTTCAAAGTTTTGAAACATCCACGGCGATCCTGGAACTGGTCTTCCGTCTCAAGGTCCGGGACATAATGACCCGGGAGGTGACCAAGGTAGAAGCGGGAACAAAAATGGAGGAGGTACACCGCATTCTCAAAGAGAAGAGCATCACCGGATTGCCGGTAGTAGAGGATGATCGAGTACTGGGAATAATCAGTATGAAGGACCTTCTGAATGCCTTGAGCGATTCAAAAACCGACCAGCGGGTGAGCGATTTTATGAGTCGCAAAATCATCATGCTCGAAGAGGATATGCCGATCTTTTTCGCCATCTCCTACTTCGGACGCTACAGTTTCCGGCGTTTCCCCGTGGTTGATCGAAACAAACGACTGGTAGGTATCGTCACCTCGAGGGACATCAGCAACAAACTCCTGATGGAAGCCAACTACGAGATCCAACGTTTGGAGCAGGAGCAGACAAGCGGTCTTCCGGTCTCGGGCCACAGCGAGCGGTGGTTCAAAGTCGCCGCCTTGGATTTTGAAAACGCCGGTTTCGCCTCCACGGAGATCAAAAAACTTCTGCGCAACCGCAGAATCGACCCCGCCACCTCCCGAAGAATCGCCACCGCCGCGTACGAGCTGGAGATGAACCTGGTGGTCCACTCCGAGGGCGGTTCGATCCATTTTTTTAATGGACGACCACCGGGTAATACTACACGCCGAGGACACCGGGCCGGGAATTCCCGACGTCGAACGGGCGTTGATGGAGGGTTACTCCACCGCCGACGAATGGATCCGATCCCTGGGCTTCGGCGCCGGTCTGGCACTGCCCAACGTGAAAAAGGTATCCGACGAGTTTCATATCAGCTCCGAACCCGCCCGAGGCACCCACGCCAAATCGGTCATTCTACTCAAGCAGAACGAAAAGGAGAACACAGCATGAAAACCGAAAATATCGCCGATATCATCGACGCGGAGATCGACTATCATGGACGTCTTGATGCTACGATCAGCGGAGCTTATACCTCGGACCTGCTCAGCGACGTGATGGGCAACGCCCATGAGGGAGAGGCGCTGATCACCATCCAAGGGCACAAGAACAGCGTCGCCGTAGCCAGTCTGGTGGGAATGCCGTCTATTATCCTCTGCAACAAACGCCGGCCGACGGAAGATATGCTGGCCGCCGCCAAACAGGAGCAGATAGCC
>DSBN01000270.1 GCA_011046055.1 Sediminispirochaeta sp.
AGCGGAATTTTAGCATATCAACAAATTTTTGGGAATTCCTTACCTTTTTTCAGGGGAGTCATTAATTCAAAATACGTGTAAAGTGCATATTAATGTGACAAAAGTAATAATAAAAGAGCTGGAAAAGAGCCGCTCATCGCTATGATCAGTCTTTTTTTCTTGACGCGGAAGGGCTTTTTTCCTACCATACGGCACTACTGAAAGGAGTGACACATTGGAAAATTATATAATCGCCTGCGCTACCGACGACCGGAAGAATTTGGTGGACCGTCATTTCGGCGACGCCGAGAGGTACGAGCTGTACCGGTATTCGGGAGACGATTTCATCCACGAGGCGACGGTGGAGAATACCGTGTCCGAAGAAAAGGGCCATGGAGACTCGGTGAAAGCCAAGAATATCGGTGCTCTGCTTCGTGACTACGGGGTGAAGGTGTTGGTCTCGAGGCAGTTCGGTGCGAATCTGGCGAAGGTTCGGCGCGGTTTTGTTCCGGTTATCGCGCGAGTTGTGACCATCGAGGCGGCCCTGGAGCTTCTGCGGGCACACGCCTCGGAGGTTGAAGGGGAGTATCAGCGGGGCGAAGAGCGGGACCACCTGGTGCTGCGCGGGGAGTAGGGTACACTCGAGAAAAGAGCTCCGCAACAAGCGGAGCTCCTATCAACCGGCATCGGGGTTTTAGGAAAAAATTTCCTGCAGACTCTTGATCCCTCCGGCAAAAACCCCTTCCACCGCCTCTGCGGTCTCGTCCTCCGTCGAGGGGTCGGTACTATCGAATCGGGCGTACCATTCCATGAAGGTAGTACCGCTAAGGGTGATCGGGTAGAGACGAAACACGGCGTAGTAGTTTTTAAGCGGCATGGGAGATTCGAGGATGGTGTAGGCACAGCTATGCTCGTGGTCCGAAAGGGACAAAAGTCGTTCTCGTATTTCTCCGCCTTCTTTTAAAAAAAAGTGTCGCACCGCTCCCACTCCGGGCTCTCCTTCGAGCTCGCTGGAGGCAATGGCTGGATGCCACTGCGGAAGGGCGTTGAAATCACGAATTTTTCTCCAGACCTCCTCGGGGGACGCCTTAATGATTCCGCTTTGATAGACGTTGGGCATACTCTCCTCCTTGTTGACTAGAATGTGAGCTTTTTGAACTCCTCGACCTGGGCATTGATCGCCCTTTCGGTGGGTAGGCGTTCCATGCTGCTGGCGCCGTAGAAGCCGTTGATCCCTTCGGTCTTTTCAAGTACGTACTGGGCATCCTCAGGCATGGCAATTGGTCCTCCGTGACACAGAACGATCACGTCTTCCCGGACCTCCCGGGCAGCAGCAGCCCAGCCCTGGATGAGCTCTACCGAATCGTCGAGGGTTTTGGAAGTCTTGGCTCCGATGGAGCCCTTGGTGGTCAGCCCCATATGGGCAACGATGATGTCGGCGCCGGCTTCGGTCATTTTACGGGCGTCTTCGGCGCTGAAGACGTAGGGGGTGGTGAGAAAATCCCGTTGGTGCGCTTGGCGAATCATCTCCACCTCCAGGTCGTAGCCCATGTTGGTCTCTTCGAGATTGGCTCGAAAAGTCCCGTCGATCAGACCGACGGTGGGAAAATTCTGTACCCCCGAGAAGCCGAGCCGCTCGAGGCGGTCAAAGAACTCGTCCCAGATGACAAAGGGGTCGGTACCGTTGACCCCCGCCAATACTGGGGTATGTTTCACCACCGGAATCACCTCCCGGGCCATTTCGGCGACTATCTCATTGGCGTTGCCGTAGGCGAGAAGTCCCGCCAAGGAGCCGCGGCCGGCCATCCGGTAGCGTCCGGAGTTGTAGATGACGATCAGATCGATACCGCCGGCCTCCTCCCACTTGGCTGAAATGCCGGTACCGGCGCCGCCGCCGATAATGGGCTGTCGCTCCTTGACCATCTGACGAAATTTCTTCAGTAAATCTTCTCGTGTAAATTTTTTCATACTCTTAGCCTCTCCTCGAATTGAATTGGTAGCGATATAGATTTCCCTACTGCCCGGTGATCTCGTGGAAGTTTCTCACCAGTTCGACGGAAAACTCCGGATCGTTGATGTGCAGGTCATGCTTGATGAGCTTCCTCTTGTCCGTCTGGACCAGATTCTCTTCGATAGCCTCAAAGAGTGCCGCATCGGCCTCCGGATCGTAGAAGGGCTGGCCTTCAGCGTCGATCATCGAGACACCCTTCATGGGTAAAAGAAAACGGACTTCTCCCTCACACTGGTTCAATTTATCGGCGATCCACTTGCCCATTCGGCGGTTCTCCTCGGTGGTGGTGCGCATAAGGGTGACCTGCGGGTTGTGGACGTAAAGGTTACGGTTTTTGTACTTGTCGGGTACCGTCTCCTTGGCGCCGAAGTTCACCATATCCAGGGCGCCCACCGAGCCGACGTAGGGTAGGCGGCTGCGAATCACCGCACCGAAGCGATCCTCGCCGGCGCTCATCACCCCGCCCATGTGCAGGTCGCAGACTTCGGTGGTAGTGATGTCGATGACACCTTTTAACATACCCGATTCGAGCAGTTTTTCCATGGACTGACCGCCGGTCCCGGTGGCGTGAAAAACGAGGCAGTCATATTTGTCTTCCAGCTGCTTGCGGACCGCGTCGACGCAGGGGGTGGTTACTCCGAACATGGTCATGCCGATGGCCGGCTTGACGTCTTTCATTTGGGGGACGGAGAACCTGATCATCCCTGATATCGAGTTGGCCGCGTTGCCGAGAACTCGGGCGGAGATCTTGTTGATCCCGGCCACATCGGTCACCGAGTACATCATAGTAATGTCG
>DSBN01000193.1 GCA_011046055.1 Sediminispirochaeta sp.
CCATTATAGCATATTTCTATTTTCGGAGATATAATTACGAGTAAATTGAGCATATAAAAAAAATGCTACACTGCATTTAGTAATAACTCGATTTTTATGGAAAAATTTTAGTATATGCAAAAAATATCGCGTTATTGAAGACTTTTTTTCTTGACGTAGCGTGATTTTGGGGGTACAGTGTTCAATATATCGAATGACGTTTTCAAGCGTTGATGGAGGATGCTATGTACAATTTAGACCAATTTATGGCGGATTTGGAAAAAAGAAACCCCGCCGAACCAGAGTTCATCCAGGCCGTGAAAGAGGTGCTGGGTACGATAATCGATACGGTAAATGAAAACCCCGCTTACGTGAATGCCCGAATTCTCGAGAGAATCACCGAACCCGACCGAGTCATCCAGTTCAAGGTAGAGTGGGAGGACGACAACGGACAGCCTCGAGTGAACCGCGGCTATCGAGTTCAGTTCAACAACGCCCTGGGTCCCTACAAGGGTGGCCTGCGGTTCCACCCCAGCGTGACCTTGGGCGGTTTGAAGTTCCTCGGTTTCGAACAGATATTTAAAAACAGCCTGACCACTCTGCCCATGGGTGGTGGAAAGGGCGGATCCGACTTCAACCCCAAAGGAAAGTCGGACAACGAAATCATGCGGTTCTGCCGCTCCTTCATGACCGAGCTGCACCGCCACATCGGTCCGGAGACCGACGTGCCCGCCGGTGATATCGGCGTCGGCGGCCGGGAGATCGGATACCTCTACGGGCAGTACAAGAGACTCCAGGTAGAGAACACCGGTGTACTCACCGGCAAGGGACGCAACTGGGGCGGCTCGCTCATCAGGCCGGAGGCAACCGGTTTCGGCGCTCTCTACTTCGCCAAAAACATGGTTGAGGCACACAACGATACCCTGAAGGGCAAGAGAATCTCCGTCAGCGGTTTCGGGAACGTCGCCTGGGGCGCCTGTATGAAGGCTACCGAGCTGGGGGCGAAAGTCGTCACCATTTCTGGACCCGACGGTTATATCCTCGACGAAGACGGGGTGAACACCGAAGAGAAGTGGAACTACATGCTCGAGCTGCGGGCCAGCAACAACGACGTGGTCGAACCCTACGCCAAGAAGTTCGGCGCCAAGTTCGTCCCCAACGCCAAGCCCTGGGACGTGGCGGTGGACATGGCCTTCCCCTGCGCGATCCAGAACGAGCTCAACGGCGAGGATGCCGACAAGCTCATCGCCAACGGGGTCAAGTACGTGGTCGAGACTTCCAACATGGGATGTACCGCCGACGCGATGGACAAGTTCCTAGAGGCGAAGATCCCCTTCGGTCCCGGAAAGGCCGCTAACGCCGGCGGAGTCGCCGTATCCGGTCTCGAGATGTCTCAGAACTCGATGAAGCTCTCCTGGACCAAGGAAGAGGTCGACGAGAAACTGCGTATGATCATGGGCAACATCCACGACGCCTGTATCAAAGAGGGACAGGACGGGGACTACATCAACTATCCCAAGGGCGCGAACATCGCCGGTTTCAAAAAAGTCGCCGACGCCATGCTCGACATGGGATACTAGACAATCAGCATTCTCTTCTCCACATACTTGGGGCCGTCGTTCTTTGTGGCGACGGCCCCTTTTTTATTGCGCTGAAGAGTTTATTCGATGATCTATTGCCGGGGAGGACCTATATCGCGCTGGCGGTCAACTCCTCGACCCCTCTCAAGCGGGCGGCCCGTTCCTTGAGCTCTCGTGTATCGATACCCGCCGCCGGATCGTCGCCCAAGAGACCGAGCCGGTACATCGCCTCGGCGTTCAAGACCGCCGCGCCGGCGGCTCCGCGGATGGTGTTGTGTCCGAGGATGACCATTCGGTAGTCCAGCACGGGGCAGGGCCTGAGCCTGCCGATGAGCGTGCTCATTCCCCTTTCTATACCGATGTCCCTGGCTGGTTGAGGCCGGTCGGGCTCCTCCATCATGATCAGCGGCCGGTTGGGAGCCGAGGGCAGTTCCAGGCGCTGGGGTAATCCGCGGAAAGAGGCGAGGACCCGAGCGACTTCCTCGATGCCAGCTTTTTGACGGAGAGAAAATGAGACCGTCTCCAGGTGGCCGTCGACCACCGGGACGCGGTTGCACTGGGCGCTCACCACGAAGGAGGCCGGTTCCACGGCGCCGCCGGAGAGACGGCCGAGGATCTTTTGCGTCTCCTCTTCGAGCTTCTCCTCCTCACCGGAGATATAGGGCACCACGTTGCCCAGGATATCCAGCGACGGTACTCCGGGGTAACCGGCGCCGGAGATGGCCTGCATGGTCGAGACCTGCACCGCCTCCAGCCCGAAGGTCTCCTCCAGGGGGGCCAGGGCCATGGCCAGAAACATGGTCGAGCAGTTGGAATTGGTGACTATCGCTCCGGCCCACTCCTGCGCAGCCAGAAGAGCGAAGTGGTCGGGGTTCACTTCGGGGATCACCAGGGGGACCTGTTCGTCCATCCGGAAGTTTTTGGCGTTGCTGATGATGATATGCCCCCGCTCGGCGTAGTACCGTTCCACCTCTCCGGCCACCGAGGAGTCCAGTCCGGAAAAGAGTAGAGTGCTCTCCAGGGGATCTTCGGGCTGTCGAAGACGCATCCGTGCGATTTCATCGGGCATCGGGTGGTCTTGCTTCCACACACAGGCTTCGCGATACGTCCGTCCGCTGTTTCTCTCCGATGCCAGCAGTTCGTTGATTTTAAAGTAAGGATGATCGTTCAGAAGGCTGACAAACCTCTGACCGACGGTGCCGGTGGCACCCAAAATTC
>DSBN01000199.1 GCA_011046055.1 Sediminispirochaeta sp.
AGAGAAGGTCATCGACTTTGTGACAGTAGATCGGTGTGTGATCGGCAGCAGCTACCAGAGCTTTCTCGTACTCCACATGGAGGGAGTCGGTAAACATCCTCTCGGCGGTCGAGCAGAGCTGGGCGAAGGTCCGACCGTCGAGTTTTGAAACACCTACCAGCTCTCCGGCGGGTTTCGAGGAGAGCTCTTTAGGATCCTTGGACATGTTCTTGAGCCTTCCATCCTTTTCGGTCTCCACCCATACCTCGTCGTTGCTGTTGGTCTGACCGGAGAGCAGGATCACTGCGCCTTTGTTGTGTCCCTGCAGCTCCCGCAAAGCCCGAATTTCGTAGATGAGATCCGATTCGAGGAGGAAAAAGTCCTCTCCACCCACCGCATCTCTGGCACGGAAGAGGCTGTACATGGACCCGGATTCGGCGTATTTTTCGTTGTATACGGTCCTGATCAAGCCTCGCCGGGAGGAGGAGGCCAGCTCCTGGTAGAACTCGGCCAAATGGCCGGTGACGATGATTATCTCTTCGACCCCCTGGCCCCTTAATCTTTCTATCGACTCCTCGATAATGGGGCGCTCGCCAATTCTCAGAAATCCTTTCGGACTGAGCCGGCCTCGTTCTCCCAAGCGGGTCCCTCGACCGGCGGCCATGATCACCGCCTTTTTAATCATGCAGCACCCGTGATTTGTCGAAAAGTCCGCAGCAGGCGCTCCACGTCCTCATCACGGATATCACCCATGTTGGCGATACGAAATATTTGGTGAAAAAGACCGCCTTGCCCCGCATAAATCACGAAACCCGCCTCCCGAAGCTTGTCATGCAACTGTTCGTACGAATAGCCCTCAGGCAGATGAAAGCTGGAGAGCATCGAACTGTATTCGTTTTCTTGGAGAAAGCGGGGGATGCCCATTTTGTCCAATTCATCGCGCAGCTTCACGGAGATACTCCGGTACCGTTCCATGCGCATTTGCCAACCGCCGGAGTCCTCCAGCTCGAGCAGGGCTTCCTGCAAAGCCACCGCCACGTGGGTGGCTTGGGTGAAGGGGGAAAAGCCGGTCTTCTGTTTTTCATAATAGGAGAAGAGATCCAAGTAGAGACTATCGGCGGCGCTGTGGGACTTCTCCATCTCCCGCTCATCGGCCAGAACGAAGCACAAGCCCGGAACCCCGTGAATACATTTGTTTGCCGTGGAGGCCAGGGCGGTGATATTCCATTTTTTGAACTCGATCCTCTCGCCGGCAAAGCTGCTCACCGCATCCAGCAGGAGCTTTTTTTCATATTTGACGCACAGCTCTCCCAGAGCGTCCATATCGTTCAAACGTCCCGTAGTGGTTTCGTTGTGCACCGCGGTCACATGGCTGATCTCGGGGTCGTTTTGCAGATGTCTTTCGGCCTCCTCTAGAGGCATAGCCTCCGGCCATGGAGCTTTCACGAGAACGAAATTTTTCCCATGCACCTCGGCCATCTCGGCGATACGTTCCCCATACACGCCGTTGGCGATCACCAAGAGCTTGCCATCCTTCGGCACAAGGCTGCTGATCATTGCCTCCACCGCGCAGGTACCCGAACCGGTCATCAATACGGCTTGGTAGCCTTCGGCGGAGTCTTCGTACACCCGGGCGAGTCTTTTTTTGATATCCAAAATCAACTCGGCAAAGTCAGGCTCGCGGTGGCAGAGATCTTCTTGCAGAAAGGTATTTCGGACCCGATCGGTGATAGTCACCGGTCCGGGGTTTAGTAGTATCGTGGGTCGCGACATATTTAGCTCCTCCTTTTGAGGTATTCCGAGAATTGATTTGCCAATTCTCGCGGCTCTTCCTTCGGTCGAGGCAGAGCATCCGGATAGCCGGGCAAAATTCTCGCCCGAACAAAGGTCAAACCGGCGTTGAGAGGTTTGTCCAGGATCTTCTCCAGTTCCGTCGGCCAGCTTATATCGTGGATGTGTTCGTAGCCGCAGGCGGTAGCCACCGCACAGAGGTCGATCGCCGGGGCCACCGTCGCCTGCCCGCCGGTAGACTCGTGACGACTGTTGTCCAAGACTATATGCACCATGTTCGCCGGTCTTTTATATCCGTTGGTCGCCAAGGCGCCCATTCTCATCAGCACCGATCCGTCTCCATCCAGGGCAATGACCCGTAAGCCCGGTTTGGCCAGAGCCAGACCCAATGCCAGGCTGGAAACGCAGCCCATCGATCCTATCATATAGAACTGGTTTTGCCGATGCTCAAGGGCATAGAGCTCTCTGCCGGTGTAGCCGGTGGTTCCCAATACAATATCCGACGCCCTGCTGTGAGACTGTACCGCTTGCAGCATTTCGGTACGTCGTACCTGCGGCTGGGGAACCGAAGAGCTGCGAACCTTCACCCTCGGCATCGGAACTTCCGGTAGCAGCTGTCGGTGTTCGTAGGGGGAGACGCTTCCCTTTTTCATCACAAAGGCGAAAGGCAGGGACTCGGCGTCCATGTACTTAACAGCCCTCCGAAGAGCCGGCTCGATCTCCGCTGCTTCGCTGGGGAAGTACTCCCATTTGACCTGCATAGTATCCAACATAGAAGTGGTAATCGGTCCCATCAGCCCGTGCTGAGGCGCGTCGGCCGGTCCCCCCGGCTCGCCCCGTAGGGTCACTATCAGCAGAACCGGGATTCGAAACGTATGGTTCATGCTGGTCAGGGGGTTCACCGCGTTTCCCAGCCCGGAGTTCTGAAACATCGCCACGCCCCGGTGACCGGCCAGTTGGTTTCCCGAGGCGATGGCCACGGCGTCTCCTTCGTTGA
>DSBN01000141.1 GCA_011046055.1 Sediminispirochaeta sp.
AGAGTATTTTGAGCGCCTGTTTCGGTCCGATACCGGAGATGCGGATCAGCTCGAGAAATATATCACGCTCCTGTTCGCTGGAGAAACCGAACAGTTGCATCTGATCTTCTCGGTGGTGCAGATAGGTAAAAAGTCGCAGCCTGTCGGAGGAGGCGCCCACCTCCTGGATGGTCTGTAGGCTCACCTGTAGACTCCATTCTACCCCGTTGTTTTCGAGAAAAAGTACGTTTCCTCTTTGACCGCTCATCTTGCCGGTCAGGCTGTTGATCATCGCAATTCCTTCCGTTGCTCGAATTGGTACATATGATAGCTGCAGACCGCCGCGGCCAGAGCGTCGGCGGCGTGATCGGGGCGGGGAATCTCCTGCAAGCCGAGCATCAGACGCACCATCTCCTGGACCTGCGCCTTCTCCGCTCGTCCGTTTCCGGTCAGCGCCTGTTTGATCTCCAGCGGGGTGTAGGAGACTAGGGGTATTCCCTTTTGGGCGGCGCTTATCAGCACCGCCCCCCGCGCCTCGGCTACCGGGATAGCGCTGCGTCTGTTCTTGGCGAAGTAGAGACTTTCCACCGCCATCAGGTCGGGGTCGAAGCCTTGTATAAGCTCGATGAGCGACTCAAAAATTTCGTTCAGCCGCAGAGGTTGTTCGCTCTCCTTTCCGGTCACAATCGACCCGTGCTCCAAGCAGTAGAGACGATTCCCCCTGGTTTCGATGACCCCCCAACCGGTGTGGGCCAAACCCGGGTCGACACCGAGAATCCGCATTACTGGTAAGAGTCGGGGTCGAATCCGTCGGGTATGTCCAGGTTTGTAGAGACTGAGTTCACATCGTCGTGATCGTCGATCTTCTCTATTAGACGCAGTGCCTTGGCGGTGGTTTGGGGGTCGAGACTGATGGTAGCCTCCGGGACCATACTTACCTCGGCGCGAATGGACTTGAATCCCGCCTGCTCCAAGGATTCTGAGACCGCCGAAAAGTCATCGGGACTGGTGAGTACTTCTATCTCTCCGTCGGAGGTGCTCACGTCTTCGGCGCCCGCCTCGATGGCTGCCTCGAAAATCTCCTCTTCGCTGTACTGCTCCGCGTCGAAGGATATCAAGCCTTTACGCTGGAACATGTAGGAGACGCAGCCGGTCTCACCGAGGTTGCCCCCCTGTTTGCTGAAGATGGACCGCATATCGGCGGCGGTACGGTTTTTGTTGTCCGTCAGAGCCTCGATCAGGATAGCCACACCGCCGGGACCGTATCCTTCGTAGGTCAATTCGATGTAGTCGGCCCCCTCGAGCTCTCCGGTGCCCTTTTTAATAGCCCTCTCGACGTTGTCTTTGGGCATATTCTCCGCCTTCGCCTTGGTGATAGCGGTGCGCAGAGCCGGATTGGCGTCGGGGTCACCACCGCCGTTTCGGGCGGCGACGGTGATCTCTTTTATTATTTTGGTGAAAACCTTGCCCCTTTTCGCGTCTTGGGCGCCTTTTTTATGTTTGATAGAAGACCATTTATTGTGGCCGGACATGTTTGCTCCTTTTGTTACGGTATGAGAAAAAAAATATCACAACAGCTGTCATGCAGTCAAGATTAGCGGGAATACCACTTGAGAGTCGCTTCGCCGGTTTCGATTCTCGATGGTCTCTCCTGCTTGAAGCTCTGCAGTACATCCCAAACTTGCGACAAGAGCCTGTCCAGAGTGAGCATCGCTGGATCGTCGAGATAGAGCGAGCCCGATGAGTCCACCGAGAGTAGTTCTCCGAACTCCGAACCCCGTCCTGGAGAAAGAATGTCGAGGAGGGGCACATCGAATATCTCCTCGAACCTCTCGGGTTCAACTCCCGGTCTGGTCCTCAGGCCCATCATCAAATACTCGAACATAAAATCCCAATATTCTATCTCCTCTACTTCGTAGCCGAGAAGCTCCAGCGAATCGGCCTGAACCGCGTTTCGGTAGGACCGGATATAGCCTTCTATATCCGGCGTACCGCTCAAGCGCAGGGGGTGCCTGTTCGAAGCCAAAGTGGAAACCGCCCCCGGCCCCAAGCCCAAATAGGGGTCCAGACGCCAGTAGTGCCTATTGTGTCGGCTTTCATGCCCGGGCAAAGCGAAATTGGAGACCTCGTAGTGCCGATAGCCGGAGCGGTCCAGGAGATCCCACATCCGCAGCAGCATGTCCGCCTGGACATTCTGTTCCAAAGGACGGATCCCCCCCCTTTGGTAGAGCGCGTACAGCGGGGTCCGTTCTTCGATACCGAGACCGTAGAGCGAAAGATGCGGTGAATGGAACGACAGGGCCTTCCCAAGATCCTCCAAGGCCGCTACGGCATCTTGGCCGGGCAGCAGGGAGATGAGGTCCAAATTCCAATCACCGGGCCAGATTCTCCTTATGACCTCCAAGGCTCCGCGGTTCTGCTCCACCGTGGCGCGTCTTCCGAGCAGCTGCAAGGCGTCCGGGGAGAAGGACTGAATTCCCACGCTGAGGCGATTGACTCCCCGATCGCGGAGTAAGCGAAGCTGATCTTCCTCTACGAACTCCGGGTTCAGCTCCACCGTCCATTCCCCGGGGCCGAGAGGCTGCAGGTTTCGGCTGATACCGGATATCAGCTTCTCGAACACCCAGGGATCGAGGCTGTTCGGAGTGCCTCCCCCGATGTAGACGGTATCGATCCGTCGGACCTGCAGAATCTCCAAAAAGTGCTCCAGCTGCCGCAGCAGTGCATCCACAAAGGCGTGTTCCTCCTCGACTCCACTGCTGGAGCGGGAAAAAAAATCAC
>DSBN01000364.1 GCA_011046055.1 Sediminispirochaeta sp.
CCCGTGCTATAAAGTGTTCAAAGAATGATACTTATCGTACTTCATACACCTCAAACTGTCAAACAAGAAATACAATTTTCATGTTTTTTGAAAAAAAACTCGGGTAGAATTAAGTTTCACGAAATAACTGTTTTTTTCTATATAGTAATAACTTATATATCCTCGGAGAGGATTTTCCATAAAAAAAGCCGGCTGAGCCGGCTCGTACGATTCCAATCGCATTAGTAGTTTTTCATGTTCTGCAGTTTGCGCAGCTTCTTCATCTGCTTTCGCTCGAGCGCCTTGCGCTTGCGATTCTTGATGGTAGAAGGTTTCTCAAAGTACTCTCTTTTTTTCCACTCTCGAATAATGCCCTCTTTTTCCACCATTCGTTTAAATCGTTTCAGTGCCTTCTCCAGTGGTTCGCTCTCATCTACACGGATATACGCGATTGTCCTCACCCCCTTTCCGGTCAAAATCTAGTTTCCTACACCGGCAGCGGCGTTTATTTTGTCAGGAAAATCCCCTTCTGTCAATATACCTGGGTCCACGGGGATACTGTTGACCCTGACCTCCCAGTGCAAATGGGGCCCCGTGGCCAATCCGGTCATTCCGACCAGGCCCAGCTGCTGCCCCCGTTCCACCTCTGCTCCCTGACGAACCAGGAGCTTCCGCAGGTGGAAATAGACGCTGTACAAGCCCGGTAGATGTTCAATCACCAGGGTCTGCCCGGATATGATCCGGTCTTGGGCCATCACCACCCTCCCAGCAGCAGGTGCGACCACGGGAGTCCCCCCCCGTACCGCTAAATCGATACCCGAATGGAAGGACCTTATTTCGCGTCCGTCAGAGTAGATGTACACACGCCGGTCCCCGTAATGGGCGCTGACCCTGGCGTAGTCTATCTGCTCGGTTTCGATGGGCCACTGGAAGTTCGGCATCGCGTATCCCGAGTCTTGGTTGAAACCGGCGTATATTTGTTGGATCTCCAGTGATTCCTCTCGCTTCTGGGGATCCTCTGAGTCGCGGAGCTCGGTGAGCTTATGATCCAGGCGGATCCGCTCCAGTCGAAACTCACGTTGCTCCACGTTCAAGCGAAAGCCGTCCCCCTCGATGCTATCATCGTAGTTCACCACAATCCGGTAATCTCCCGGCACGGACTCCGCCGGCACCGCTACCAGTCCGACCCATTGCCCCTCCCATGGAAAGCTCCGCGACCGGCTCGAAACTCCGTCCAGAGGGTCGATGAGCTCTATGCTCCCCGCTCCACGAAGCTGCTCCAGCAGAACCAGCCCACCGGGCACCGTGGGTTCGAGTTCATGCTGGCCGTGTACACTGGAGAGCGTCCACGGGAGCAGAATGAGCAGCCAGAGAAGTCGCGGAACTTGTTTTTGACTCATCACCTCACCCGCGCTTCAGGTCCAAGACCGTCAGTTGTGAAGTCTCGGTATTTTGAAAATAGTTCCGACCAAGTCGGAAAACCACGTCCACCGTATCGTTGAGTGAAAACTCGCTGCCCACCTTGTCGCCGGCCTTCCAGTAGATCGCCGGCCACTTGTAGGAACCCGAATCCAGCAGCAGTTTGGCGTGGGTCTGTTCGCTCTTGCCCACCAAGTCCAACTGTACGATTTTCAGACCCCGCACCAGAAAGATAATCGGTGGATTCTCCTCGCCGTAAGGTTCAAAGCGTTCTACCAGCTCGTGGAGATCGGGCTTCAGATAGAGCAGCGGCAGCTCGGCGTCGATTTTCAATACATCTTCCTCCGACTCTTGCGCCTCCAGTCCCCCGACCACGGTACGGAACCGCTGTTCGAACTCTTCGAAATCATCGTGGTTCAAACTGAATCCGGCGGCGTAATCGTGGCCGCCGTAATCGAGAAAAATATCTTCGAACTGAGAGAGGAAGTGTTTGAGCTTGAAGCCTTTCACGCTTCTCATGCTGCCGACAAAATGCGAGTCCAGTTTGGCGATCACCACCGCGGGTACCCCGAAGTACTGGACCAGCCGGGCCGCCAGGATACCGGTGATTCCCCGGTGAACCGAAGAGTCTTTGACCATGACCATTCGCCCGTTGAGCTCCCGCAGACTTTTTTCGGCCTTGGGCAGGACCTTGTTCCAAGCCGAGTCGCCCAGATTTTTTCTCTTGCGGTTGAGACCGATCACCTCGTCGGCCAACTCGCCTCTTAAGGTCGGGTCTTGGGTGATCAAGAGTTCCGCCGCCTTGTCGGGAACCCCGAGCCGCCCGGTGGCGTTGAGTACCGGAGAGATCTGCCACCCCACGTCGGTGGTGCTGAGCTTTTTGCCGAGCAGATTGCGTCTCATTAGGAGCTCGTGTATCCCCGCCCTTTCGGTACCGTTGAGCTGGTTCATCCCTCTTTTGACCAGCAGCCGGTTCTCATCATTCAGAGGCATGAGGTCGGCCAAGGTACCGAGGGCTACCAGGTCAAGTTTTTTCTCGTAATCCTCGGAGAGGCTGGGATAACGCTGCCGAACGTAGGAGGCGAAGAGCCCCAGGAAGACGTCTATCTCAGAAATCTTCTCCTTTTGATAACGGTTGGTGCGGCTGCGATCCCGTAGTTTTAAGAGACTCTGTTGCTGCAGCTGGGGGAAAAACTTCCACATCTCCGGAGCTACGTCGATAAGGTGGATGTCTACATGGGGGCCGAAGACCTTCTGCAACAGCTTTCTCTGCAGCGGTTCGTCGTAGACAAGAATCTGCTTGTCCATCAGAAAGGCAGCGAGTCGCGTCTGATCCGGCCGCACCACCCCCGGGACCAGAC
>DSBN01000227.1 GCA_011046055.1 Sediminispirochaeta sp.
CTCCGGTTCCAGGTTTTGGTGGTGCTGGGCCACGTAACGGGCCGACAGAGCTTGGAGGGCGAAGCTCATGTCCATGATCTCCGCCGGGTGACCGTCGGCGGCGGAGATGTTGACGATTTTGCCGTCGGCGACGACGTTTATCCACCTACCGTTTTGCAGGAGGTAGCCGGTGACGTCTTGGCGTAGTTCTTTCTTTTCCACCGCCATAGAATCCAAGGCTTGGGTATCGATCTCTTCATAAAAGTGCCCGGCGTTGGCCAACACGGCGCCGTCCTTCATCACGGAAAAGTGCTCGGCGGTGAGTACTTTTTTGGTACCCGTAGTGGTGACAAAGAAATCTCCGATCCGAGCGGCTTCAGCCATGGGCATGACCCAGAACCCTTCGTGGGCCGCTTCTAGAGCCTTGATCTCGTCGACCTCGGTGACCACCACACGGGCGCCCATACCGGCGGCGCGCAGGGCGATGCCCTTGCCGCACCAGCCGTAGCCGGATACCACCACGGTGGCGCCGGTGATCGCCTTGTTGGTGGAGCGCATCAGCGCGTCCATGGTCGACTGCCCGGTACCATACCGGTTGTCGAAGAGGTACTTGCAGTAGGCGTTGTTCACCGCCAGGACGGGGAAACGCAGCTCTCCCGCCTTCTGTCGGGCTTGGTTGCGCAGTACGCCGGCGGTGGTCTCTTCGCAGGCGCCGAGCACCTCAGGAAGGTAGTCGGACTTTTCGCCGTGCAGGTGGTGAACCAGGTCGCCGCCGTCGTCGATCACGATATGGGGGCGAATGTCCAGGGCGGCCAGCTGGTGCTGGCGGAACTCCTCCCGGTTGGCGTTGTACCAGGCGTAGACGTGGAGACCCGCGTCGGAGAGGGCGGCGACCACGTCGTCTTTGGTAGATTTGGGGTTGCTGCCGGTCACCGCGACCTCCGCACCTCCGGCGGCCATGACTTCGGCCAGGTAGGCGGTCTTGGCTTCCAAGTGGACCGAGACGGCGACCCGCAGGCCCTTGAAGTACTGCTGGCGGCGAAAGTCCTCTTCGATTCTTCGGAGCACCGGCATGTGCATCCGAACCCAGTTGATTTTCCGACGTCCCTCCGGAGCCAGGGAGGCGTCGCGAATTATGTGTGCTTGCATACTATTCCTCTTTTTTCAGATTTATTTTAGACTTCTTCCATCTTAACTGAATTATGGAGAAAAGTAAATTTGGATCAATCTCAGTACGATTCGGGAGATTTGAAAGGCCGGCTCTTCGTGATCACCGCGGCAATCCTATGGGGCACCTCGGGCACCGCCCAGGCCCTGGCTCCGGAGGGAGCCAGTCCGTTAGTGGTGGGAACCATGAGGATTCTGATCTCCGGGGTTTTGCTGACGAGCCTGGATCTGCTTCGACGAAAAAAGCTGGATATACACCGTTTTTTACACCCGATTTTCTTGCTCACCGGACTGTGCCAGGCCCTGTTCCAGGTCAGCTATTTCTCCGGGATCGCCTACACCGGGGTCGCCGTGGGGACCATGGTGGCCATCGGCAGCGCGCCGGTTTTCACCGGTTTTCTGGGGGTCTTTTTTGACCGGGAGCGGCTCAAAAAAAGATGGTTTATAGCCACCGGAGTCGCTCTGATCGGGCTCTTTCTGCTCACGATAGGCGAAGCTGAAACGAGCCAAGTCGACCTGTTGGGCATCGCCCTGGCGCTCCTGGCCGGTTTCGCCTACGCCATGTTCACCTTGCTGGCCAGCAAACTGGTACGCCGAATGAACGTTGAGACGGTAATCGGCACATCTTTCGTCGTCGGCACGGTATATCTGTTGCCGCTGCTGTTTCTCTACCCCACAAATTGGATTTTTCAGGGCACCGGACCGGCGGTGGTGCTGTACTTGGGGCTGATTTCAGCCGCTCTGGCCTATCGGTTTTACGGACAAGGATTGAAAACGGTGCCCGTTTCGACGGTGGGCACCCTCACTATGGCCGAGCCCCTCACCGCGTCTCTGCTGGGAGTCTTTTTTTTAAGGGAAAACCTGCTGGCCACCGGTTTGCTGGGGATGGTGCTGATATTCGGCGCCCAGCTGATGCTCGTTCTGGAGGGGCGAAAAAAACTCAAAGATCGCCGATGATCTCCTTCAGAAGCAGCAGCAGCTTGTCTCGAACCATGGCTCCGGTCTCCATGACCTCCTCGTGACTCAGAGGCTGGTCCAGAATACCCGCGGCCATGTTGGTGATGGTCGATATGGCCAGAACACGGAGCCCCGCGTGAGTCGCGGTGATCACCTCCGGAACGGTACTCATCCCAACCGCGTCGGCTCCCAATAGGCGCAGCATGTTGATCTCCGCGGGTGTCTCAAAACTCGGCCCAGTCATGTAGGCGTAGACCCCCTGCCGCAGGTCGACCCCGACCCTGGCGGCGGCGTCGCCGGCTGCACGGCGAAACTCTGAGCTGTAGGCGTCGGACATGTCGTTGAAGCGCGGCCCGAAGGCGTCGAGGTTTGGCCCCCTCAAGGGGCTCTCACCGCTGAGCTTGATGTGATCGGTGATGCACATCAGATCTCCCGGGGAGAAAACGGTGTTTATCCCCCCGGCGGCGTTGGTCAGTATCAACTGTTCGACCCCCAGGAGGATCAGCACCCAGACGGGAAATACCACCTCGTCCATACTGTAGCCTTCGTAGAAGTGAAACCGGCCCTGAAAGACCAGTACGGTCTTTTCTCCCAACCTGCCGAAGACGATTCTCCCGCTGTGCCCAGGAA
>DSBN01000228.1 GCA_011046055.1 Sediminispirochaeta sp.
AAATAATACTGCTTGATCTTTCTCGCCTCCACATAGTACCGTTTCTCGTTGGCTTCGCCCATGGAGAAGGTTTTTCGCGGCAAAGCACCGTCCTGAATCACGGTTTTGAAGAAATCGGACTTATCCAGACTCGGTAGAATCAAGCCGAAGTTCCCCTTTCGACGTCCAAGGGATTCGGTGGCTTCGAGCCCATGAATGTAATCGACTTCGTTTGTTCCTTTCTCGGTCAGTGCATCAATGGCCGCCTGGGTCGTCCCGGCGGCGATGGTATAGTTGGAGTCGTGGATAGTAAAAATACCGGTTCGTTTGGAATCGAGGAAGCCGATCACCTGGGGGTCTCCGCTTTTTTCGACCTTTTCGACCACCTCTTCCACGCTGTTACAATCCTTGAAGCTCACCCGACCTAGCTTTTTCAGTTCTCCTTCAAACGTGGAAAAATCCGAATCGAAAACCACTCGATGAATGGGTTCGAATACCAGTCCATCGTCGTAGATATTTTCAATCTCTACTAAAGCCCAGCGGGCGGGATGCTCCATAATGGCGGGATCCTTTGGGTTGGCGGCGTTGAGATCTTCCCAGACCGACTTCGCGGTGGCCAGGGAGTGGTTTCCGTCGCCCATGGCGAACAAGAGTACATCCTCGGTGCCGTACCTTTCGGCAAAGCTCCGAGGGTCCGCCAATTTCTCCAGTGACGATGCGAAATTTTCCAGAAGATCCGGCCGATCCACCTTGTATCCCGTCAAGTGACCGCCATCTTTCATCAGGTCGAAATCGTACACCTTCTCGTAATCTTGGACATGATTTCGCAGAGCTTCTATCAAAGTTTTTTGAGGGTCCTCCACCAAAACCATTATGTGAGGCAGCTCTACGGCGGCGTTCTTCCTGATCTGCTTTCGCGGTGGGATACGGTCGAGAATAGTGCCTTCGGTAGCGCGGATCAAGCTGGTGGAATCTTTAGAAAAGTCGTAACGCTCGAGATCCAGGGCGGCGATAACTCCCCAGCGCGAGGGGGAATGGGGAGTATCTCTACGAAGCAAAAAGAGGGCCGGTTCGTGAGCCTCTAGAATTCCCTCTCGTAGGTATTCGTCCATTTTCGCGTTGATCCGATCGATCCTCTGATCCTTGTCCGCTTCATTCAGGTAGACTTCGGGATAGATGAGGTGTAGAGTAGAGGGGGCATCACCCACGTCAGCGGCGACCTCCTCCCAGTATTCGGGTTCAGAGGTGAATTGGTCGCAGGCGACTACCGCCCACTTACTGAGATCCACGTCTTTGCGAGGCATCAGAATCGAAGGGATTTTCATACCAAGATCCGCCAATTTCTGCTCGTAATTAGCCATAAACTCTCCTTGCTGTTTTCAAAAAAAATACTGGAACCTGGAAATTTTATACACTAAAATGGGAGAGAGCTCAAGCTTGAGCATACCAAGGTGAGGGGTACGGTGTTTAGGGGAGTACTTCTAATCGGTGGAGCACATCCGCCCGCGAAAATAGCCAGCAGAATCTCGGAGCGAGCCGACATTGTTGTGGCTGCCGATTCCGGCTACGATATGGCCCTGCAATGGGGTATCGCTTGTGATTATCTGATCGGTGATTTTGACTCACTGGAGTCCACCGTTGAAATGGAGAAATTTCCCCAGGACCGTATCATTCGGGCACCGAAGGCGAAGGATCAGACGGATACGGAAATGGGAATTGATCTGCTCCTTCGTCGGGGGGTCGAAGAAATCACGCTTATCGGCGGGGGTGGCGGACGTCTGGACCACCTGATAGCCCTCGTTTCACTCTTTGATCGAGAAAAACGACCTCACCGATGGTACACCGACAGCCACGAAGTACTGTCCGTAGAATCTACCGTCGAGATCAAGGGCCGAAAAGGTGAGACGGTATCCTTTTTTCCCGCGGGAAACCAAATCTGTCGTATGAAGAGCACGGGGCTGCGCTGGTCTCTGGACCCATTGACGTGGAGGCACGGAGATGCGGGAGTCAGTAATGAAATTGTCGCTGATATTGCGACGGTAAGCCCCCGGGCTGGAAGGTTGATCTGTGTTTTACCCCTTGAAGAGGTTGAGCAATGACGGAAGAAAAAAACAGCCCCGTATTGGAGAAGCTGGCTCGGAGCTTGAGTGAGGGGGAGAGAAAGGCGCTACTAGAACAGATACACCGGAGTATCAAGGACGAGAACTACCTGCCCAAAAAAGTTGAGCGAAAGCTGACCGAAAAGGATGAGGTTCAGGTTCTTTTAAAAAAAGATATGCACCGTTTATCGCCGTTCAAGTACTTCTTTTTACTGATAAAAAAGCTGCTGAGTGCGAAGCCGCTCCTCGAACTGTATCGGGAAGCGCGGATAAAGGATCTACGAAAAAGTGTAAGCCATAGAAACCGGGGAATCGTGAATTTCGAAAACAGAACCTTGAGGCCGAAGTTGGCCGAGGAGATTTTCGAGGTCTTCGCGGCGGCGATCCCGCTGGAACCGGTGTTCGGAAACTTATGGAAGAGCTCCGGTGACTTGGGTCCCTTTCATCAGCTGGTTTTCTCCCTTATCGAGGATCAGCTGGATCGAAAGATCAGCTCCTGTTATGAGCTGATCTCCATGGAAGAGATGGTCGCTATATATCGCGAGGTTGGGGCCAGGAAGGCTCTTATTGACGAGATCAACACCGCCATCGATCGCTACATACGGGGTATCGAGAGCTCACGATTTCACAAAGTGGAGCAGCAGCTCGCTCCCCT
>DSBN01000274.1 GCA_011046055.1 Sediminispirochaeta sp.
AGGATAGAGGAGCAGCTGGAGAAACTAAAACAGCTGGAAAAGCGGCGGCAGACGATTCTGACGGCGCTGGAGAGAAAGGAAGTTCTCTCTCCAGAGCTGCGGCAGCGGATACTCCGGTGCTTCGACGAACGGGAGTTGGAGGATCTTTACCAGCCCTACAAGAGCAAACGGCGAACCCGCGCCCAGACGGCCCGGGACAGGGGATTGGAGGGGTTGGCGCGGGAAGTGTACGCCCAATCTTCGACCCAGGTGGATAGACTGGCCAAAGAGTACCTCTCCACTGAAGTTCACGGCGTCGAGGAAGCCTTGGCCGGAGCCAGGGATATCATCGCCGAGTGGATCAGCGAGGATCCCGATCTCAGGGGACAGTTGCGCGAGCTGTATGGAAAAAAGGCGACTATCAGCTCGACGGTCAAAAAGTCCAAAAAAAAAGAGGCCGACAAATACCGGGATTACTTCTCTTGGTCCGAACCTTTAGCCCGCTGTCCGGCGCACCGTTTCATGGCCATGCGGCGCGGGGCCGACGAGGGGCTGCTGCAGTTGAAGATCGAGGTGCCCGAGGAGGCAGCTTTGACGCACATATTTGCCAAGCATCTTCGTTCTCGGGGAGAATCGGCCGAGGAGGTGAGGAAGGCCGCGGAGGATTCATTCCGCAGATTGATCGACCCCTCCTTGTCCAACGAGTTTTTCACCCGCACCAAAGAAGCGGCGGAAGAGAAATCCATCGAGGTCTTCGCGGAAAACCTCCGACAGCTCCTCCTGGCCCCGCCTCTGGGACCCAAAAGGGTTTTGGCGGTGGACCCGGGGTATCGAAGCGGCTGCAAGGTGGTCTGTCTCGATGAGCGGGGGAGCCTGTTGGAACACCGAGTCATTTTTCCGCATCCGCCGGCGGAGCAGAAGGCGGAGGCGGCGCGGGTCGTCATAGAGCTGCAGCGGAAGCACGGGCTGGAGGCGGTGGCGGTGGGCGACGGTACCGCCGGACGTGAGACCGAGGAGTTTCTACGGGAAATAGAAGGTCTGAAGGCCCCAATTTTCTTGGTCAACGAGGATGGCGCCTCCGTCTATTCGGCATCAAAACTGGCCAGGCGGGAGTTCCCCGACCACGATGTGACCGTCAGGGGGGCGGTCTCCATCGGAAGAAGGTTGACCGACCCCCTATCGGAGCTGGTCAAAATCGACCCCAAATCGATTGGGGTGGGACAGTACCAGCACGATGTGGATCAGAAGAAACTAAAAAAGCGGCTCCAACGGACCGTCGAGAGCTGTGTAAACCTGGTGGGGGTCAATCTGAACACCGCCGGAGCGAGTCTACTCAGCTATGTCTCCGGTTTGGGGCCGAATCTCGCCGAAAGAATTGTCGAGTTTCGCGCCCGAAAGGGTAGTTTCACTTCCCGGCAGCAGCTGCGGGAAGTGTCCGGACTGGGAGCGAAAGCCTTCCAGCAGGCGGCGGGTTTCCTGCGAATCCCCAGTGCCGACCAGCCACTGGAGGCTTCGGCGGTCCATCCAGAATCCTACCCCCTGGTAGAGAGAATAGCTCAAGACATGGACTGCCGAGTGGCCGACCTCATGGACTCGCCCGAAATAAGAAAACGCATCGATCCGGCAAAGTACCGCGACGCCGGGGAGGCGACCGTCGCGGATATCCTGCTTGAGTTGGAAAAGCCGGGCCGAGACCCTCGTCCGACGCGGGAGGAGTTTCGTTTCGCCGAGGATGTACACGGCGTGGAGGACCTCAGAGAGGGAATGTGGCTGCCCGGAAGGGTGAGCAATCTGACCCGCTTCGGCGCGTTTGTGGACATCGGGGTGAAGCAGGATGGACTGCTGCACGTTTCAGAAATATCCGAGAGCTATGTCCGTGACCCGGCGGAGGTTTTGAAGATCGGAGAACGCCTAGAGGTACGGATCCTGCAGGTGGAGCCCGAAAGGGGCAGAATCTCGCTGAGCCTAAAACGAGGATAAATGAGGGGAGAAGGAGGGAGTTTTGAAAAATCGAGACACCGTACTGTTACTGTCCGTGTTGACCCTGATCTTGCTGGCCGGATGTCTGGGAGCACCGCCGAGGGATAAGCCCCGGGACGAGGCCTCCCGAAGTCGTATGGCGATGGCGGCGCCTCCGGAAGAGGCCCCCACGCTTCCGCCGATCAGCTACGAGTACCGACGGGAGGATCTGCTGCGAGCGTTGATCCGTCTGAACAAGGTCCGCGAAAGTACTGAATACTTTTCCCAATACCTGTGGGGCGACCAAAGGTTCGAGGATCTGCTCGCTTCGGTGACCTGGCTCTCGGACGAGCCGTTTCATCCGGGACGGGCGGTACTGATAGCTTTCTACGATGAAGAGGGACGGGAGTATCAACGAATTAAAACCGGATGGATCGAGTTCGATCGATCCCGGGGAGGAGTATTTCTTCTGGAGCACCGCAGCACGGAGCAGCATTTTCGCTGCGAGGTCCGGGTGGACGCCGGCCGTGTTCCCCGGGAGATATTCCTCAAGAATCTGCGTTCGGGAGAAAAGATATCGAAGCAGAGTTTTTTTGTGGATCTGCTAGAGGAAGAGCGGAGCGCCTCTCAAGAGACCTGGTTCGACCAGGTCCGGCGGGAGGAGTACCAGAGTTCCATCTCACCCATTTATGCTTCCTTAGAGATTGTCGGCGAAGAAACTATCAGGGTCGCCGACAGGTGGATCCGAGCGGTGAGGATGAGCAATCGGCATGGAGACGGAGAAGGA
>DSBN01000327.1 GCA_011046055.1 Sediminispirochaeta sp.
CAGAGGACTCCAAAATAGATTGCGCGAAGGCGATATTTATTCTAGAGTTAGCATGTGAAGCGAATACAGGATCTCGATTTCAGCCGGACCAAACTCATTATCAACCCCAGCCGCTACCCCCAGTACGTCAAGCTGTTGAAAAAGACCGTAGGAAAAGCGAATTTTGCCGCGATCGTGGAGAGCGAGAGTCGGGAGCACTTCATTCAGAGCGTCCGGGAGTTTCGCGAGGGGCCCCTGCATTACCTCCTGGTGTGGGGGGGCGACGGTACCGCCCACGACACCATCAACACCCTGTTGGAGAACGAGAAGGGCCGGCAGTTGATGGGGAGGGAGAAGGCGGTGGGCTTTCTCCGCGGGGGCAGCGGTAACGGCATACAGGACTCGTACGAGGTGCCTTTTTCGCTGAAACGCCAGCTGCGAGCCTACTCCGAGAGCACCCGAAACGGCTTTATGGAGGCGGTGGACCTCTTCGAGATCCGGTATTCCGGCCGGACCGAGTACGGACAACTGGCGGGGCTCGGCTTCGATGTGAAGGTCCTGGAGCTTCGGAACGAGAGGAAAAAGCTCCGGGGAAAACACGCCGGATATCCCAAGCCCGGCCTGCTGAACTACGCCAGATCAACCTTGAAAGCCTTTTTTCGTCACTTCCATATCCCCGAAGCCTACTCCATAGATCTCTACGACGGACGGTACTCCTACCGCGGCTACCGGGTGAACGCCGAGTTTCCCTTTGAACAGCTCAGAAGGGATACCACCGTTCCCATGCTGGAGATCGGTACCCGTCCCTACTACGGGCACCTGTTCAAAGTCTGCCCCGACGTGGTCTGCAACAACGGGAAGGTGGATCTCTATCTATTCAATTTCTTTGAACGCTTCTTTGTGCTAAAGAACGCCTATCTCCTGTGGCGGGGTGAACACGGCAAGATCAACAAGAAACTCATCCGTAAGGGCAAGCCGGTGATCGAGCGCTACCAGGTCCGCGAGGTTCGGATCAGCAGAGACAGTCCCTTCTACTTCCATATCGATGGAGAGCTGCGCCAGATCGACCTCCCCAACGAAGAGGGGGTCTACGAGATACGGGTGAACGTCATCCCCCGGGTGATCAACTTCATCGTACCCGGTACCTTTTATCGCAAGTTCCATCCCGATTTTTCCGAATGACTTTATCCCTCCCCCGTGCTATAGTTTGGGTATGGGAAAAAAAGCCTTCAATTTTGATCGGTCTCTTCCACTCATCCTCTTGGTTTTGCTCCTCTTCCCCGCGGGGGCGGCGGCATTGGAGATAGAGAGTCCTGAGTTCATGTACGAGCTTCGATGGATCGGCGCCGAGGATCCGGAACTGCCCTCCGCCTTCGCCCCGGTCTTGAGCAATACTTTGAGTCTGCGTCTGCCTCTCCGCCTTGGGGGCTCCCGCTTTGCCCTGGTGCAAGGGCTAAACCTGGGTGGACTCTACTACCGCTACGACCAGGACGGGCAGAGGGCTCTACCCACGGATATCGAACGGCGGGAGCTGGAGGCCATTGTCCCCCTGCTGGAGACGGGACTACGGTGGGATCCGATCAAACGGGAGCGGGCAGGTACCTATTCGGTGGAGATCGGTGCCGGGTTCCAACTGCCACTACCTTTTAAGAATATCGAGGACGACTCGGGAGAGATCATCCCCGCGCTTTACGAAGAGGGGGCCTTCTTCTATCCCTACTCGGCGCTCCAGGGGGCTTGGCGTCTTCATGAAAAAGTGTTTTTATTGATCCGCCTCTCTTCCCACTACCCGGTTTTTCGACTATGGGACGGTCGCGGGCTTCCTTTCAGCGACGGCTTGATGCTGAGTCTCGGTGTGGGGGGCTCCATCAGAAAGTAGTTTCGAAGTTCCCTTAGATAAAGTCTTTGGCGTAGATCTCTTTTTGATTATCTTCGGAGTAGGAGACCACCAGCGAGCCTAATCCTGAGGTGATAGTGTCCAAAAATACCGCAAAACTGTTGAGAATCGGCAGAATCGGGTAGACGATGAGAAAACCTTCCTCTATTCCCCGGCCGTAGAGCCCGGCTATGGCGGCCAGGGCGGCGATCACTCCCAGCCCGGGAGTTGCGCTGGTGAGTAGAGAAATCAACAGGCTGAAACTCATGATCCAGAGTATCTCCGAAAAGCCTATGCCCAGGCTGGAGTAGGATTTGAGAATCACCACGAAGGTGATGCTGGTCACCATCGCCGTACCGGCTTTGGAGAGGAGGGTGAAAAGCGGGAGGGTCACCGCGCCGACCTTTCGCGGTACTCCCAGGTTCTCTTTGACATGGCCGGTCAGAGGGACCATGGCAAAGTAGCTGTTGCCGGAGAAGAAGGCCGCCACCGCCGGCGCGGCGATCGCGTAGAGCAGCTTGTAGGGGTTCCGTTTGCCGGTAAAATAATAGAGCAGCGCCGGGTAGAGCCCGAGGACGATGAAGGCGGTCAACAGCCCGAGCAGGAGTATCAACTGGGAGTAGAGTTCGATCTCATCGCTGAGCCTGATATGACTCACGAAGAAGCCGGCCAGAACGACGATCCCGAGGCCGAGAATCTCGTTGAGAAACTTGGCCATGTGGTAGAAGACCCGGGAGAGCGATTCGAAGAGCTGCACCGCCGGCCGGGTGAGGACCTTGTCGAAGGAGAAGTTCAGTCCCAAAAAGAGTGCAAAAAAGACCAGGGGCAGCAAAAAATCTCCGCTGTCCACGAAAATCTTGAAA
>DSBN01000344.1 GCA_011046055.1 Sediminispirochaeta sp.
GAGTCACCGCGATGGCCCACAAGAAGATCGAACAGGGTCCCGGCCAGGTCAACGAGATGAAAAAAACCGCCGCTACCTATCACGACAAGTTCTCTATTTGTCGTGATAGGTAGCGGCGGTTTTTTTCATCTCGTTGACCTGGCCGGGACCCTGTTCGATCTTCTTGTGGGCCATCGCGGTGACTCCGGTGGAGAGGCCGTAGAGGTTGATGAATCCCGTCGCGTCTTTATGATTGTAAGAGGTGGCGCCGAAGGATGCAAGGTCTTCGAGGTAGAGACTGTAGGGGGATTTTCTGCCCGCCGCAATGATGTTGCCTTTGTAGAGAGCAAGCCGTACGGTGCCGGTGCTGTATTGAGTCACCTTTTCCATAAAGGCTTCGATGGACTCCCGTACCGGGGTGAACCACTTGCCCACGTAGACCAGTTCGGAGTACTTGAGGGCCAGGGTCTGCTTCATGCTCAGGCTGCCACCGTCCAGGGTGATGCCCTCCAGCTCCTTGAGCGCGGTGTAGATGATAGTCCCGCCGGGGGTCTCGTACACGCCGCGGCTCTTCATGCCGACGGTTCTCGTTTCGACCACGTCGCTGCGACCTATGCCGTTCTCCCCGCCGATTTTGTTGAGCTCATCCAGGATTGCGCGAAAGCTCATTTTCTGACCGTTCAAGGCCACGGGGTAGGCTTTTTCGAAGTCCAGGGTGATCACGGTCTCCCGGTCCGGGGCCTCGGAGGGGGACTTGCTCAGCTGGTACATTTCATCCCGGGGTCGATTCCAGGGGTCTTCCAGATCACCCCCCTCGTGGCTCATGTGCCAGAGGTTCCAGTCCCGGGAGTAGATGTTCTTTTTGGAGATGTCCCCCAGCGGGATATTGTGGGACTTCGCGTAGTCGATGGCTTCCTCTCGGCTGGAAATATTCCACAGCCGCCAAGGGGCAATTACTTTGACATGGGGGGCCAGGGCTTTGAAGGAGAGCTCGAAGCGTACTTGGTCGTTGCCCTTACCGGTGCAGCCGTGGGCCACCGCCTGGGCGCCTTCCTTGATGGCGATCTCGGCGATGTGTTTGGCCTGAAGCGGACGAGCGATGGAGGTGCCCAAGAGGTACTTTCCCTCGTAGACCGCCCCAGCTCGAAGCATGGGGTAGAGGTAGTCGTCGCAGAACTCGTCCCGGGCGTCGATGATGTAGAGTTTGCTCGCCCCCGAATCCTTGGCCTTCTGATCCATTCCTTCCCAATCTTCGTCCTGGCCGACGTTGACGCAGACTCCGACTATCTCGGCGCCGCTGTAGTTCTCCTTGAGCCAGGGGATGATGATGGATGTATCGAGACCCCCGGAGTAGGCTAGTACAATTTTTTTTATTTCCAGTGCGGACATGGCTGTTCCTCCTTGTATGTGTGCATGCTCTATGTTTCTATTTCGGGAATTTTTTCTCTGAAGGAGGTGATCAGATCCTCCTTGGTCATCCCTTCCCTGAGGATTACAAAAATCGTGTCGTCCCCGGCCACGGTTCCGAGAATCTCCGGCAGGTTGAGCTTGTCCAGAGCCAGAGCTACGCTGTCGGCGTGGCCCGGCAGTGTTTTGATGACCCCCATATTGTAGGAGAACTCCAGTGAGACTATGCCCCGTCGGACATCCTGGACGTAGCCCTGCTCGGCCTTGGGGGGGCTCTCGTCGGTGGGCAGCGAGTAGTAGTACCCGGTCCAGCCGTCGGATATTTTGCTCACCCGCAGGTATTTTAGGTCCCGGGAGAGGGTGGCTTGGGTCACGTGGAAGCCCTCTTTCTGTAGATGGTCCAGCAGCCCCTCCTGGTTTTCTATACGGTGCGCCCGTATCAGTTCTTTGATTTTTTTCAAACGTTCCGATCTATCTTTCATATCTCGCTCTGTTCCCGTTATTGCATAATTATACTCAAACTTCTGAATAAATTTACATCCTTTGGCGCTTTCTTTCAAGTCCCGCAGTCACTTTATCTTGTCATAAATGAAAAAAAGATGATTAAATGAATACCATGCAGCTGCTGGAAATAGATAACCCCTTCGGCGGGGCGGTGGAGTATCACCAGAGTTTGGGCTCGACCATGGACGAGGCGAAGTCCAATTCCCGGCATGGGGCGGTCGTATGCTGCGCTCTTCAAACCGCCGGCCGCGGTAGAACCGCCGAGAGAAGGTGGTTCTCCAAGGAAGGGGAGAGCTTGACCTTCACCCTCTCATTGGCCCTGAGCGAAATTACTTTCCCCGTAACTACCGTTCCCCTGCGCAGCGCTTTGGCCTTGGTCAAGTTTTTGGAAAAAAGGTTCTCTCTGGTGTGCAAAATTAAGTGGCCCAACGACGTACTGGTGGAGGGGCGAAAGATCGCCGGTATTCTCTCCGAGGCGGGAGGCGGCTTCGTTCGCGTGGGGATCGGCTTGAACTGTCGGCAGGAAGGCTTTCCCGATGACCTGCGCAGGCCGGCGACCTCGCTCTTTTTGACCACCCGCGGGCTTGAGGGGCCGCTGGAACTCTGGGCCCCGTTTCTGGGGGAGCCCTCCCGGGGGTTTTTTTGCATCGAGGGGGGGGGGCTGCCCGCGGAGGTGGAGCCGCTGCTCTACGGACTGGGAGAGGAGATGGAGTACCACGAGGGCCGGCCCGGGGAGGCTCGCCCGGTTCGGGGACGGGTGTATGGCATAGGCCCGGAGGGGGAGTTGCAGCTTTTACGGAAAAGTGGAAAAATCATCTCTATATAC
>DSBN01000215.1 GCA_011046055.1 Sediminispirochaeta sp.
CCACGGGACAGACGACGTAATACTCTGCGAGCGAGGGATACGGACCTTCGAGACCTACACCCGCAATACCTTGGACCTTTCGGCCATCCCGGTGGTGAAGAAGCTCTCCCATCTCCCGGTGATCGTGGACCCCAGCCACGGAACCGGTATTCGGGGCAAGGTGCACCCTATGGCTCTGGCGGCGGTCGCCGCCGGCGCCGACGGCTTGATGGTGGAGGTGCATCCCCACCCGGATCGAGCCCTCTCCGACGGCCCCCAATCGCTCTACCCCGAGCAGTTCGAGAGGCTCATGCGCGATATCGAGGCATTTACCCCGGTACTGGAGAAGGAGATGGAGAGGATTCCCTACAACATCGCCACTCAATCCGATGAGATCAAGGACGCACCGGGTTCCGAGCCCAAAGGGACAAGAGTTCGAAAAATGGTGGCCTTCCAAGGGATGCGCGGAGCCTACAGCGAGACGGCGGTTCACCGCTTTTTTGGCGAACACTACGAGGCGGTGGCCTGCGACAGCTTCGCCGAAGTGTTCAAACAGGTGCTGCAGGGCAAGGTAGCCTACGGTACCGCACCGATAGAAAACTCCTTGGCCGGGACGGTCCACGAGGTCCTGGACCTGCTGCTGCAGCACCCCGACATCCGGGTAGTGGGGGAGCAGAAGATACGGATCATCCACAACCTGATCGCCGCAAAATCTTCCACCTTGGAGTCAATCAAGAAGGTCTACAGTCACCCCCAGGGGCTGGCCCAGTGTTCGCGCTTTTTTGAGGAGCATCCGGGGATCGAGAAGGTGCCATTTTACGACACCGCCGGTGCGGTGGCCTATATCGCCGAACGGGGGGACCCGTCCTTAGCCGCAATCGCCGGTCGTGAGGCCGCCCAGGTCTACGAAATGGAAGTACTCAAAGAGGGCATCGAGAACAATCCCCGAAACTATACCCGGTTCTACGTCATATCCAGGACCGAGACCGAGTCGATTCACAAGCCGAACCGCGGGGTTTTGGTATTTTCGACCCAGGACAAACCCGGGGCTCTGTTCGACGTGCTGCAAGTCCTGGCGGAACACCAGCTGAATATGAAAAAGCTCGAGTCCCGCCCCATTCAAGGAAAACCGTGGAACTACATGTTTCTGCTGGCGGTTGAGCTTCCCGAGAGACCGGAGGTTTTGGACCGAGCAATGAAGGAGATCAAGGGCAAAGCGGAGGATCTGCGGCTTCTGGGGCTCTACTACGCCCATGGGGAGTGAGATTAAGCGTCGGTGGTGATGCCGAGCTTTTTCAGCTGTTCCACTTCCTCTTTTCGTGAGACGTATTCGTGCTTCTTTTGGTTGGCTTTGACCACGGCGTTTTTGACCGCGCCGATTTCCAGCTTGATCCCCTTGATCAGAGCTCGCTGGCTGCGGGTGGTTTCGCTTTTGAAATAGGTGTCCAGCGCCGGCATACGGAGCAGGAAGTTCTGCAGCTCCTCAATATTGGCGGAGAGAATTTTGTAAATGCGATCCTCGCTGCTCTGTTCGAGTTTTTGGTAGGTCGAACTCATTTTGTTGCTGAAAGCCGTCAAGACTTGGACCTTTTTTTGCAGATCGCTGATGAAGAGGTCGAAGTTGAGGTGTACCGTCTTGGGGACCGCCGTCTGCGGATCGATATATTCGATGTCATAGATACGTTTCTCGTCCTCTTTCTGGACCATGTTGAGCAGCCAACGGACGAAGCGCTCCTTGAAGGTGTAGTGCCGGTTTTCAATAATACTGCTGTTGAACTTCATCTTCTGAATGGCCTGTTGGAGGGGGGTAGCTCCGGCGGAGAGCACCCGGCACGCTTCCAGCAGCAGCGGTTTGAAGGACTGTTGAGCTTCGTTGCGTTCCTTTTTTTCCTCCACCTTCAGGCGCTTCAAAATTTCCTGTTGACGGGCTTCAGCGTCGGCTCCGGCGGTCTCGTTGAGTACTTCATCGATCAACTCGGGGTAGAAGGGAGTTCCAGGCATCATCCTGGGAAATTTTGACTTGATCGCTTTCAAGACGTCTTCACGGCGTTGGGCGATTGCCTCGGGCTTCAGATGGAGGGAGTTGAACAGCTGCAGACGAAAGTCGTACTTGTAACGCTCCTTCTGATAGATGGTGATCTTTTTCAGCAAGGAGAGAATGATCTTGGATTTTTTTTCCAGCTGCTGCAGGCTGTCCCTGAGAATTCGGTCAGACAGATCCTCGTTCCCGGGGGCCATTTTTTTCACCGCTTCGGCCAGGACTCGGGTATTGAGGTTGGAACTGGTTTCACTGAAGGAGGTCCACTTGATGTAGCCGACCAGGTCGGCCAGCTGCTTCACGTTGGAGAGGTTGAGGTTTTCCACGTCGAACTGGTAGTAGTTGTTCAAGAACTCGAGGATCGAGTCGTAGTGGGATACCCGCTGGCTGATACTGTCTTTTTTTTCCGACTCCTTCATCGGACCGGTCGGCGGCGTGGTGACTTCGGATATTTTGTACTCGCTCTTGTAGGGGTCTTTGTTCAGCAGGCCCTTGCGCAGCAGTACCTCGTAGAAGGACTGAAAGGAGTTGTGAAAAAAGCGAAACTCTTCCTTGAGTCTCTTGAGCTCCTTCCTTTCCAAAAACTCCCTGTAGTTCTGCAGTGAGCTCTCCAGGGACTGAAAAAAATCCAAGTTCTCTTCCATTGCAGACATATTATCA
>DSBN01000360.1 GCA_011046055.1 Sediminispirochaeta sp.
AGAATGTCATCTCGGAAATGCAGCTGGCCGAGTGGCTGGTGGCGGTGACCGAAGGGGTCTTGTCGGGAAAAATTCTTCCATTGATTGTCTTTCTGGTGGCTATGCTGATCGCCTTCGCCACGGGAACATCTTGGGGCACAAATTCCATCCTGATGCCCCTGGTCATTCCGATCGCCGCTGGAGTTTCCGGTGCCGAGGGGGTCTTGACTCCGACCATCATCGCCTCGATCGGTGCGGTGTTGACCGGGGCGGTCTTCGGAGACCACTGTTCACCGATCTCCGATACTACGATTCTCTCATCGATGGCTTCCGGTTCGGACCATATCTCCCACGTCCGCACCCAGATCCCCTACGCCGTCACCGCGGCTCTTGTGGCGGCTATAGTCGGTTTTATTCCGGCGGGACTTGGTGTCCCGGTGTGGATACTACTCCCCATCGGTGTTCTTGCGCTGGTTTTGGTCGTGCGAATACTGGGGCGTCGAGTGGAGGATGCTCTGCCGGAGGCTCGATAGAGATTTGCGCTTGTTTTACGGGGGTCTTTAAGGTTCAGTCTTTTAGACCCTCGGAATTTATTTTCAGCCCCGTCTTTCCTTTTTTTGACAGGTAATGCAACACTGTGAAGCTTGGGCTTTCTGGCGCGATTATAGCTGTCTCGTCTTGATATTCCACCCGATTGTGACTACTTTAAAAAAAGAGGAGACTTCACATGGATTGGAAACAAAAATTCGAGCAAGGCTTGAGTCAGGGATTGGATACTTCAAAAAAGGTCTTTGGTGAGGCGAAAAAACAGGCACAAAGAATTGGCGAGCAGAGCGTGCTGGCCATCGATATCAAGCAGCTCGAGACCAAGCAGTCGGATACCCTGATGCAGTTAGCAGAGAAGGTCTATGGCCTTCTTGTTGAAGAGGGGCAAACCACCATCTCGGCCAGGACTCCGGGTATCAAGGACTTGCTCGAAGAGCTTCAGCAGACCAGAGCATTGTTGAGCGAAAAGCGAGCCAAAAAGAAGCGTGAGGATGAAGGCCGATAGAGCTCTGCTTTCACGGATTCGGGGGTATGAAAATCTATAGGAATTTTCCGTCGGGCACTTGACATTAAAGCCCGTTATCTATACATTAGCCATCACCGATTGAGACAAACTCCTTGAGTTTGCAGGCTTGATCGGCGGAATAATTCTTTTGCAAATCTACAAAAAGCTGTTGACACGAGTTGGAGAGATTTGTTATAAAGCATGCACGCTCAGGCGGCGGTGAGGCTGCCGCGGGGCGAAGGCGAGTTCATTGACAGAGGAAATAGGGAAGGGGAGAATTAAAGAAGAGAGAAGCGGGATCCTGCGAAGGGAGCTGCTACCGAGGCGCAAGGGGGTTTTAGGACCCGTAGAGCCGAGGTGACGGGGACCTGAAGCAGGGCAAAGAAACCGTTGAATTCGACGTCTTCGGACGTTGAGTATATATGACGGAGAGTTTGATCCTGGCTCAGAACGAACGCTGGCGGCGCGTTTTAAGCATGCAAGTCGTGGGGTAGGGCACCTTCGGGTGCTTGAGACCGGCGGACGGGTGAGTAACACGTAGGTAATCTATCTGAGGGTTGGGGATAGCCCATGGAAACATGGGGTAAAACCGAATAAGACTTACCACACACAAGTGAGGTAAGGGAAAGGCGCTTAGGCGCTGCCCACGGATGAGCCTGCGGCCCATTAGTTAGTTGGTGGGGTAAAGGCCTACCAAGGCGACGATGGGTAGCCGGCCTGAGAGGGTGATCGGCCACACTGGGACTGAGACACGGCCCAGACTCCTACGGGAGGCAGCAGCTAAGAATCTTCCGCAATGGACGAAAGTCTGACGGAGCGACGCCGCGTGGGTGATGAAGGCGGAAACGTTGTAAAGCCCTTTTCTCAGGGGAGAATAAGGGGAGGAGGTAATGCCTCCCTGATGACATGAACTGAGGAATAAGCCCCGGCTAATTACGTGCCAGCAGCCGCGGTAACACGTAAGGGGCAAGCGTTGTTCGGAATTATTGGGCGTAAAGGGCGTGTAGGCGGCCTTGTAAGCCTGGTGTGAAAGACCGCAGCTTAACTGCGGGAGCGCGCTGGGAACTATGAGGCTGGAGTCTAAGAGGGGGAGCTGGAATTCCAGGTGTAGGGGTGAAATCTGTAGATATCTGGAAGAACACCGGAGGCGAAGGCGAGCTCCTGGCTATAGACTGACGCTGAGGCGCGAAAGCGTGGGGAGCGAACAGGATTAGATACCCTGGTAGTCCACGCCGTAAACTTTGTGCACTGGGTGTTGGCCCTAAGGGGTCAGTACCGTAGCAAACGCGTTAAGTGCACCGCCTGGGGAGTATGCTCGCAAGGGTGAAACTCAAAGGAATTGACGGGGGCCCGCACAAGCGGTGGAGCATGTGGTTTAATTCGATGATACGCGAGGAACCTTACCAGGGCTTGACATACAGGGGACGGTCGTAGAGATACGGCTTCTCTTCGGAGCCGCTGTACAGGTGCTGCATGGCTGTCGTCAGCTCGTGCTGTGAAGTGTTGGGTTAAGTCCCGCAACGAGCGCAACCAATACGTTTAGTTGCCACCAGATAACGCTGAGCACTCTAAAGGAACTGCCTAGGTTATCTAGGAGGAAGGTGGGGACGACGTCAAGTCATCATGGCCTTTATGTCCAGTGC
>DSBN01000051.1 GCA_011046055.1 Sediminispirochaeta sp.
AAATCAACATGGACAGCGGCACCGAGAACCTCGACTGGACCGCGGCGACGCTCCGTCGTATTGTGGAGTTCACCCAAGCCGGGGGGGAGATAAACATCATCGTCGCCGGAATCAACGTGGGGGCCCAGTCCTACTGGAACGCCGAAGCTACGATGCTGATGCACACCCGGGGTCTGCTGATCATGACCGAAGACGCCTCGATGCTGCTGACCGGCAAAAAAGCCCTGGACTTTTCCGGTAGCGTCTCCGGAGAGGAGAACGTCGATATTGGTGGAGTCGAGAAAATAATGGGCCCCAACGGACAAGCCCAGATCAAGGTCCCGAACTTGGCTGCCGCCTACCAGTACCTTTTTCAGCACTACCGATACACCTACGTACCCGCCGGCAAGACCTTTCCCCCACGCCGGGAGACCAAAGATGCCGTGGACCGAGATATATCCTTGGAAAAATACAACGACTTCCTCAACCAGGGCTTCTCCACCATCGGCGAGATCTTCAGCCGGGAGAAAAACCCGGAACGCAAAAAGCCCTTCGACATCCGTCAGGTCATGCGAGCTCTCATTGACCAGGACGCTTCTTACCTCGAACGCTGGCGCTCCATGCAGGATTCGGATACGGGTATTGTATGGGAGAGTCAAATCGGCGGATATCCAGTGGGGCTGATCGGTATTGAGAGCCGCAACCTTCCCCGTATCGGAGAGGTGCCCTTCGACGGTCCAGACAGCTGGAGCGGAGGGACCCTGTTTCCCCTCGCCTCCAAAAAAATCGCCCGGGGTATCAACGCCTTTTCGGGCCACCAGCCCCTGGTCATCCTGGCCAACCTCTCCGGATTTGACGGCTCTCCCGAATCGTTACGCCGCCTGCAGCTCGAATACGGCGCGGAAATAGGCAGGGCGGTGGTCAACTTCAAGGGCCCCATCACCTTTGTGGTTATCGCCCGTTACCACGGTGGAGCCTACGTTGTGTTTTCCAAGCGCTTGAACCCGATGCTGCGAGCAGCAGCTTTGGAGGGCTCCTACGCTTCCGTCATCGGTGGGGCACCAGCGGCGGCGGTAATTTTTCCCAAAAACGTACTCAAGGAGACCTACGCCGACTCCCGAGTCGTGGAGGCCCAGAAATTGCTCAAGAGCGGGAAGATCTCCCAGAAGGAGTACGACGATACCTTCGCCAAAGTGAAAAATGAAAAACAGAGCGAGTTGGGTCAGAGTTTCGATAGAACTCACTCCGTCGAACGGGCCAAATCGGTCGGTTCTATCGACGATATCATCACCCCCAAAGAGCTGCGTCCCTATATCGTTTCGGTGATCGAAGCGGGGATACGTAATTTTTCCGACTAACATAAACCCGGAGTCGTTGCCTCGACTCCGGGATAAAAAAGGGGTTAGGCGGGCAGCGTGTGCTGCCCGCCTTTTTTTATATGATCTGCTTCAGTGCTCTAGTCAGCGTGGATACGATCAGACGCTTAATAGCTTCCGGGCTATTTTGACGTGCATCTCCACACCCGAGGGAAGCACGTCCTCGTCTATTGTGAATTTGGGATGGTGGTGGGGATAGTCTGATTTTGCCTTCGGGTTGTTGATACCCACGAAAGCAAAAGCGCCGGGTACCTCGCGTACATAGTCGCTGAAATCTTCACCGGCCATGGTTCTGATCTTTGAGGTGACTTTAGCCGGATCTCCCAGCACTTCGGCGGCTACCTCACGCACGTAGCCGGTGACCTCGGGATCGTTGGACAGCAGGTTGTTGCCCACCTTGTAGTTCAACTCGTACTCTACTCGATGAGCGGCGCAGGTGTTTTTGATTATCCGCTCAAAACGCTCGAAGATCTCCTCACCACCTTCGTAAAGAAAGCGAATGGATCCTTTGATTTCTACCTTTTCCGGTACAATGGTCATATTGCTCCCGGCGTGAAACTCGGTGAACATTATTACCGCCGGATTCAGCGCGTCTATCTCCCGAGTCTGCACCGCTTGGACCGATTGGACGATGTTGGTAGCCGCGAAGATCGGATCGATCGATTCGTGCGCGAAACCAGCGTGTCCTCCCTTGCCTTTGATGGTCAAATAAAAGTAGTGGCTGGCCGCCATCTGGGGTCCTTCGACGATATCGATCCGTCCGGAAGGTACCTGCGACCAGAGATGCATCCCGAAGACCGAGTCTACCGTGGGATTTTTCATCACTCCATCTTCGACTACCTTGTAGGCGCC
The DNA here is from genome assembly GCA_011046055.1 of Sediminispirochaeta sp. Taxonomy (GTDB): domain Bacteria; phylum Spirochaetota; class Spirochaetia; order DSM-16054; family Sediminispirochaetaceae; genus DSBN01. The sequence continues at coordinate 2,208 of DSBN01000051.1, forward strand.
GGCGTCTTCTTCGTTGGGTTGGAAGACAAACTTTACGTTTCCTTCCAGCTCGTCCTTCATCTCGCTGAGTACTCTTGCCGCCACCAACAGCATCGACATATGACCGTCGTGACCACAGGCGTGCATTTTGCCCTCATGCTCCGAGGCGAAGGGGAGCCCCGTCTCCTCTTTCACCGGCAAAGCGTCGATGTCGGAACGGAGCATCACCGTTTTTCCCGGTTTGCTTCCCTTCAACAGGGCTACTACTCCGGTGCCGGCTATTTTCTTGACCTCGTCGAGTTCGAGGCTATTCAAATATTCGAGAATCTTCTCCTGGGTCTTGTACTCTTCAAAGCCGATTTCCGGGATGCGATGAAATTCCCGGCGCAGTTTGACCAGCTCCTCTTTGAGTTCGTCGATGCGTTTCTTGATATCCATGTAGTCCCCCATAGTGTGTATCGTTATATGAACAC
>DSBN01000109.1 GCA_011046055.1 Sediminispirochaeta sp.
ACCTTCATCGACCTCCCCTTTGCTTCGCGCTCTTCATGGGACCGTTCCAGTCCCGGAAGCCATCTCGTATCTTCGGATATTGGTCCTGATGCATTTCCCCTCTTGTTGATCATCGACCCGGTGATGAAGGGAATTCCGACCAATGTTTCGTCCTCGCGTTTCGAGATCGTGATCACCCCCGTACTCGCTCAGCAGGGCGCGCTGAAAATAGAACTGCCCGAGGACACGAGCTGGGAGGAGCTGGATCTTTTTGTGGACCAGCGGAAGGTACCGGAAGTCGACGAAAAGATACTGCTCGATACTGGGGTTCACGATATAGAGATCAAATCCGAGGAGTTCCAGACTTTCCGGCAGAAGGTCGGTATCGAACAGGCTCGGATCAGCCTGCTGCGGCCCAGTTTTGAACCGGCGGAGTCATTCCTGCGCATAGAGGCACCACAGGGGGCGAAGGTCTTCATCAACGGCGAGCTTGTGGAGGACCTGGATTCGAAAATTGAAATCTCCCCAGGTGAGCATATGGTGCTGTATCGCATTGGCGACTACTCGGCCAGCAAAAAAATTCAAATCCAGGGTGGAAAAGACTACAATGTGTCGCTTTTTTTCGATATTTTGGTAGATGAAAACTAATGTTTTCCCCCACATAGTCGATAATAAGACTGTCGGGCAGGCCATATAGTTCCCCTCCCAGTTATTATATGCTGCTCCGACAAAAACCCACAGGCCGATTCTTCATTGAATCGGCCTTTTTTTTCGTCCAGAATTTAGAGCCCAGAGTTTAGAGCCCAGTGTCTTGAGGGCTCAGAATTCAAGGCCCGCTGAGAGAGGCATGAACCAGAGAGTCGTATACTGTAGAGCGAATTAGTCCTTGTAACGGCCGGCGTTGACGTCGATGATCTCACCGGTCACGAAGTCGTTTTCCAAGAGATAGATTGCAGTGTGGGCGATCTCTTCAGCTCTGGCGATTCGGTTGAACGGCGTCAGTGCTCCCAGCTTCTCCTTGACCTCAGGGGCTATCAAATCGGTATCGACGGGGCCCGGAGCTATCGCGTTGACCATCACATCCGGGGCCAGTTCCGTAGCCATGGCAAAGGTCATGCTGCTGATCCCCCCCTTGGAGGCCGCATAATGGCTGCCCAGGGTTCCCCCCATCTTTGCGGCGATAGAGCTCAGATTGACTATCTTGCCCTTGTTGGCCCGCAGCTGTGCTTCGGCGGCTTTGCTGGTGAAAAAGCTTCCGCTCAAATTTGTGGAGATGACCCGGTACCACTCCCGTTCAGATATCTCCGGTAAGGTGGTTTTTGTACCGTTGATCCCGGCGCTGTTGATGAGGATGTCGATTCCTCCGAGAACCTCGATGGCCCGATCGACCAGCGATTTCGCCGACTCCCAGCTGCTCACATCCCCCTGCAGGGTGAATGCCCTTACACCACGCCGCTGCACCCGTGCCTGGAGCTCTTCGGCCTTGTCTTTTCTGGAATAATAGACGATGGCCACATCCGCACTGGATTCAGCCAGCGCTTCAACGATCGCCCGTCCGATTCCCCGGCTGCCCCCGGTTACCAGGGCTCTTTTTCCCTTCAAATCCATACTGATCCTCCTTCATCCAATCGGTTTTCATTGCGGCAATTTACAGCCGAAGCGGCAGGGAGATTCTCACTTCGGTCCCCTTTCCCGGCTGACTGTCTATTTCCGTGCTTCCGTGGTGAGCATCCACCACGCTTTTTACAATGGCCATACCAAGTCCGGTACCGCCGTCGGAGCTGGAGGAGAAAAACGGTTCGAACACGTGACGGAGCACCTCTTCGGACATGCCGATTCCGTTGTCACGAATGGCAAACACGAGGTTCTCCCCATCCTTTTTCACACTTACCGATAGCTCCCCGCCCTGGTTCAAAGCCTTGCGCGAGTTCTCCACCAAATTCGAGAAGACCCGAAACATCCTCTGACCGTCGAATATTCCCGGTCCCTGGTACTGATAGTCTTTTTTAATAGTAATGTTTTTGGAAGCTATCCTTTTTTCTGCGTACTCGCACACTCCGTCGAGAAACCGAGGGATCTCCACGACTCCCATGTCCAGCCTGATCTCCCCTCTCGAGTAATCCAGCAGCTCATTGGCCAGCTGGTTGAGCCGCTCGGTCTCGAAGGCGATGTTTTCAACATATTTTTTGTTCCTACCCTCCAGATTTCCACCTGTTCGCAGCATATCCGCAAAGGCCCGGATAATCGATATGGGGTTACGAATATCGTGCAGAATCATCGAGCTGAACTTCCCCAGGGTGGTGAGACGTTCGTTTTTCAACAGTTCCGCCTGGGCGGCCTGCAGTTCGTCGTAGGCCTTCTGAAGCTGGCGGTTCCGCTCCCGCAGGTCTTCGACGAAGGTTTGGTTGCTTTTCCGGACCATAGCGCTCAGCGAGCGAATAATGGCCAGGGCCACCGAGGGGTTCTCCTTCAGCAGCTGCTGGAAATCCTCTTCATTGATAAAGAGGACCCTGGTTCTGCTGCGGCTGAGTACCGTGGCGCTGCGAGGCAGGTCGTCGACCAGAGCCATTTCGCCGAAGAGCTTCCCCTCGCCGTGAACCGCCAACAGATCCGCGTAGGGGCTGTCGTAATCCTTCCACACTTCGACCTCCCCCTCCATAATGATGTAGAA
>DSBN01000077.1 GCA_011046055.1 Sediminispirochaeta sp.
CAGGAAGGCGCCTACCTGCTCGGTATGGCCGCGGGAATGCTCACCGAGAGCAACATCGTCGGAATCGTCGGACCGGTGGAGTCGGGTGACGCGATTAAGTACAACAAGGGTTTTGAGCAGGGTGTCAAAGCGGTCAACGACGAGGCTCAAGTACGGATCGCCTACACTGGTGGATTCGGCGACCTAGTGGCCGCCGGAGAGATCGCCGAGACCCACATCAACGCGGGTGCGGATATCTTGACCGGAAGCGCCCAGCAGACCGTCGGCGCGATACGGGTCGTTGCCGAGTACGACGGCGTGTACTGGATGTCCACGGATATGGACCAGTCCTCTCTGGCTCCCGATTCGATTCTGGGCGCGCAGGTCTACGACTTCGAAGAGGTGGTTCAGCAGATGATCGACAGTCGAGCCGAAGGGGTTCTCGGCGGCAGCCATATCCCGCTCTCCTTCGCCAACGGTTATTTGACCCTGCAGTGGAACGACAATCTCTCCTCCGTGGTCACCCCGGAGATCAGAGAGGCTGTTGAAGAAGCCAAGCAGAAAATCATCGACGGCGAGCTTGACATTGAGCTGTAGACTATTCGATTTTGGTACTAATTGATTGCCATTTGGTCCGGTGCCTCCTTCGGTACCGGACCTTTTTCAAAGGGGTGTGAGCCATGGCGGAAATAATCGAACGGCTCGAGATGAATCATATTACAAAACGTTTTCCCGGTGTCCTCGCCCTGGACGATGTGAGTATCGAGCTGCGGAAGGGAGAGGTCCTGGCCCTGTTGGGCGAGAACGGCGCGGGCAAGACCACGTTGATGAACGTGCTCTACGGCCTGTACCACCAGGACGAGGGCAGCGTGCTGTTGAACGGAAGCGAAGTCTCAATCCATGGGCCTCTGGACGCATTGGATTACGGTATAGGTATGGTCCATCAGCACTTCATGCTGGTACCGAACCTCACGGTCCTGGAGAACATCGCCCTGGGTATGTTCCAAAAAAGCAAGTTCAAATTGGATCTGGAGCTGGTACGAAAGAGGGTCATGGATGTGGCCGAGCGTTACAACCTGACGGTCAAACCGGACGCCTATATATGGCAGCTGAGCGTCGGCGAGCAACAGCGGGTGGAGCTGGTGAAGATTCTCACTTTGGGAGCGAACCTGTTGATCCTCGACGAACCGACGGCGGCCCTCACCCCGCAGCAGACCGATGCGTTGATCGACCTACTGCGTCAGATGATCCAGCACGACACCTCGATCATCTTCATCAGTCACAAGCTGAACGAGGTGAAAGCGGTGAGCGACCGTGTGGCTGTTCTTCGAAACGGCAGGCTCGTCTTCGAGGGGCCTACCGCGGACCACACTGCGGAAGAGCTGGCCGAAAAAATGGCCGGACGAGAGATCAAATATCCGAAGATTTCGAAGAAGAGCGAATACGGTGCCCCGATGCTGCAGATAGAGAACGTCTGGGCCGAGAGCGACCAGGAGGGGACCGACGCCCTGCGGGGTCTCAGCGTGGAGGTCCGGGCCGGAGAGATAATCGGCGTCGCCGGGGTCTCCGGCAACGGACAGCGAGAGCTGGCCGACGTGATCAGCGGCATCAGAAAGGTCAAGGAGGGCAGGATCGTCCTCGACGGAGAGGATATCAGCAACTACAATCCGCTGCAGATCATAGATCGGGGTATGGGCTACATCCCCGAAGACCGGATGCACGAGGGGACCATCCCCAGCTTCAGCGTCCGGGAAAATCTGATCCTGAAGGACTACCGCAGCGAGCCCCTGTCCAAGGCATTTTTCCTCCAAAAAGGACGGATCGACCAGCAGGCCGCAAGTCTCATCGATGCGTTCAACGTAAAGACCCCGGATATGAACACCTCCTGCGCGTCCCTATCAGGAGGAAATATACAGAAGGTGATTCTGGCCCGGGAGATCACCCGCAAGCCAAAAGCATTGGTGGCGGCCTATCCGATTCGAGGCTTGGATATAGGAGCTTCGGAATACGTACACGATCAGTTGATCCAAGCTCGGGAGGACGGCATGGCGGTCCTGCTGATATCCGAAGAGTTGGACGAGCTGCTGGACCTCTGCGACCGCATCGCGGTGATCTACGAGGGAAAAATCTTGGATGTGCTTCCGCGAGAAGAGTGCACGAAGCAGGAGCTGGGATTACTAATGGCTGGAGTGGCACATGGAAAAGAATAACGCAGAAAAATATAGAAATTTTGCGGTGAGCATCGTTATCGTGACCGCCTTTCTGATGGCGGCTCTGGTACTCGGTGCCCTGCTGTTTCTCATCGCCGGAGCGAACCCCTTCCGCGCCTACGCGGTGATGCTCACCCAGCCCCTTTCGGGACTGTTCGGTATCACCGAGATGATGGTCCGGGCCGCGCCGCTGATGCTGGTGGGCCTCGGCATCGCCATCGCCTTCCGCTCGGGTATTCTGAATATCGGCGGCGAGGGGCAGATAATGGTGGGGGTCGTCCTAGGAACCGCCGTCGGGCTGGCCCTGCCCGACGTCCCCAAGCCGCTGCTGGTGCCGATAGTATTTCTCTCGGCCTTCGTCGGCGGCGGGATCTGGGGCGGTATCGCCGGATGGATGCGGGCCTACCTGAACGTCAACGAGATTCTGAGCACGGTGATGCTGAACTACATC
>DSBN01000297.1 GCA_011046055.1 Sediminispirochaeta sp.
CCTACCGGGAGAACCGGATCACCCTGGTCTACGACAGCATGTGGGGAGGCACCCGCAAGCTGGCGGAGGCCGTCGCCCAGGGCATTCATCAAGCGGACCCGGAGGTTGATATCCGCCTGTACAACACCGCCCAGAGGGACAAAAACGACGTCATCACCAGCATCTTCTGTTCCAAGGCGCTCCTGTTCGGCTCGCCGACCATCAACAAGGGGATCCTCACCTCGATAGCCGCGCTGATCGAGGAGGTCAAGGGGCTGCGCTTTCGCGACAAAAAGGCCGCCGCCTTCGGCTGCTACGGCTGGAGCGGCGAATCGGTGGCTACTATCTCCGAGGAGCTGAAGAGCTGCGGTTTCGAGCTGGTCGACGAGGGTCTCAAAACTCTCTGGGAGCCGGGCGACGAGATCATCGACCAGGCCCGCGACTACGGTCGGAGATTCGCCGAGGCGGTGAGAGAATAGAGGGCTATCAAGGCTTTAGGAGTTCGTTCCTCCCACTTCGTGGTAACGAAAGCAGCCGGTCAGGTGGTCGTTGACCACTCCCACCGCTTGGAGGTGGGCTAGACGGTCACCGGACCGACGAAGCGGAAGCCCCATTTTTTCAACGACCGGGAGACTTGCCTGGCCAGTTCGCTCTCGGCGGGGAGCTGGTCCTGGGAGGTGTAGGCGTTGCACACCGGCTTGCCGTCGGTGAAGGACCAGAGAAAGTCGTCGAAGCTGCCGAACTCTTTTTGCAGCAGGAGGAAGCTCCGGGCGTTGCTCACCGCGGCTTCGAGCTTTTTGCGATACCGAAGGATTTCCGGGTTTCCCATCATCCTGTCGATCTCGGCCTCGCCGAAGCGGGCGATCTGCTCCGGGTCGAAGCCGGCGAACTCCCGGCGGAAGGCCTCTCTTTTTTTCAAAACCGTCAACCAGCTCAGTCCGGCCTGCATGGTCTCGAGCATGAGGTACTCGAAATGCCGACTTTCGTCGTGGAGGGGTACTCCCCACTCACGGTCGTGGTACTCCCGCAGCAGCGGGTGGGATTCGGCCCAAGGGCAGCGAGTCGGTTCTTCTCGTTCATGGTCAATACCGTTCATGGGGAGATTATAAAGGAAAGTCCTTTTTGTTGTAGAAAAAACTGCTGGTCCGTCGGATATTTTCTGGTATGCTAAGACCAGACCAATAACTGGAGCAGCACGATGGCCGCGACCTGTCCGAAAAGGGTCCTCTTTGTGGGCAACAGCTACACTTTCTACAACGACCTGCCGCGAATGACGTCCGAGCTTTCCCAAGTGCTCGGCGATGACAAGCGGATCGATGCGGAGATGTCTACCGCTCCGAGGGTCGATCTAGGCTATCACATCGAGTCCTCGTCGGCCCTCGCCATGATCAGAGACAACAGGTACACCCATATAGTGGTTCAGGGCAGCAGCAGCGAGCCGCTGGAGGAGCCGGAGCAGTTTCTCCAGCGCTGCCGGATCATCCGCGAGACGGCCAAAGGGTCGGGGAATAAGAGGGACCTGGGTATCGTCTTTTTTCAAACTCCTCCCTACGAAGCATTTGGGGAGTCGGGGGGAACGCCGGGACTCTACCAGAGGCCCTTCACGGGTGGAGATCCCGCGGCAATGCTGGCGGGGCTTCGGGACGTCTACGAGCGGGCAGCCCGGGAGAACGGCGCACGACTGGCCCGAGTGGGGGAGCTCTTCGTCCGCTGCGGGGAGGAAAATCCGGAGGTAGAGCTCTACGCTCCCGACGGACTGCACCCCAGCCTCGCCGGGAGCTACCTCGCCGCCCTGGTGATTCTCAACGCCCTCACCGGAGCTGATCCGCAGCAGACGCGGTGGAGGCCCGGGGAGCTTTCGACGACTGAAGCGTCGATACTGCGGAACGCTGTGGGGAAGGCGTTGAGGGATGGGGCTGCTTAGTTGGTACGGAACGGTCTCGCAACTACCCGGAGCCGTCCATGTTTAGATACCGAGGGGATCGACGACTTTGATTCCGGGAAATCTCAAGAAATCGGTGTCGTTGCTGTGCACCTCAGCGCCGGTTTCCAGAGCCAAGGCGGCGATATGCGCATCAGTGGTGAGATTGCCGCTGCTGCCGAGTAGCTCCAGCAGATGTTTCAGTATCGACAGGTGCCCCTGCCCGGGCCTGAGCGCGTGGACGTGGGGGCGGGCGAGCCAGCTTTCAATATCCTGAACCGCCGTTTCCGCCGCAATGGGTTCGGGGAAAACTTTAGGATGGGTCATCAGTCGGATATACCCGAGGGCGACCGCCCAAGGGATACCTATCGGCTGGTCGAAGGAGTTCAGGCAGTCCTCCCACCACCGCCGAGCTGCCTGGTGTTGGGCAAGGTCGCGATTGTAGGCGTAGATCAGCAGGTTTACGTCAGGAATAATCATTCTCGGCTGCCTCCAGCTCATCGGCGAGCTGGTTCAATTTGGCGTAGTCTATACCTGCTTTTCTTCCGCAGCTGTGCGGCTCCATGGTGAACCTTGCCGCTGCGCTTGGAGACTCCGCAACCAGGAGGCCGCGGGAAATAGTCTCGTTTACCACCTGCTTGAAGCTCTTCTTCTCCCGGTGGGCCTTCTCATTGAGTTTATCATACAAAGAGTCCGCGATTGTGAGCGTTGTCCTCATGCATACATCATAG
>DSBN01000306.1 GCA_011046055.1 Sediminispirochaeta sp.
CTTGAAAGGAGAGGTGCAGTTGAGAAGCCTTTGATTCGAGAAACTGTCTCTCCTCCATGGAGAGGGCAGTGAAGACCGGGTAGGTGTTGAGGGCGGCGATTTTTTCTGAGAGCTCCATTGTTTCTATTTTAAGAATTTGGTCCGAAAAATTCTACACGCGTCTCGGCGGATGAGCAATTCTCAATTTGAAAGTCTACCGACTTCCAAATTTAGAATTGCTGTCGGCGGATTAAAGGATGAACTCCCGGCCTTCGCGGGCGATCTCTACCTGCATTTGGCTTTTGCCGCTTATCCGGCGGCGGAAGGTCTCGATCAGGGCGTCCAGCTGCTGGTCCGTGCGGTTCGGGTCGTGGTGAAAAAGGGCCAGCCGTTTGACCCCCGCCTTGTGAGCGTTGTTGATCGCCGTTTCGAAGGGGCTGTGCCCCCAGCCGAGCTTGGAGCTCAAGTACTCCTTCTTGGTGTACTGAGAGTCGTGAATCAGGAGGTCGGCGTTTTGGTAGAAGCGGAGGACCTTTTCGTTCTCCTCCCGGGCTGCGGCCTCCCCCTCCTCGGCAGCTTCGGCGTCGTAGCCGGGCTGCTCCGGGTCGGTGGGAAAGACGTTGCGGAAGGGCTCGTGGTCGTAGGCGGTGCAGAAGGCCTTGCCCTTGTACTCGAAGCGGTAGCCGAGGCAAAGTATCGGGTGGTTGAGGTATTTGGTGGTGACGAAGAGGCCGTCCCCCAGGTCCATGGTGCCTTCGCGCAGGGGGTGGTAGCGAATGACGGCCGATAGTTCACTGTGCTTCACCGGAAAGTAGCGGTAGCGCAGCTGGTCGCCGATGATTTGATCGAGTCCTTCGTCCTCGTAGGTGACCGGTCCGTAGACGTCGATCTCGGTACCGGGAATAAAGATGGGGATAAAAAAGGGAAATCCCAGGATATGGTCCCAGTGGGTGTGGGTGAAGAACATCTTGATCTTCAGAGGATCTTTGGGCAGGTCGTGTTTGATGATCCGTTCTCCCAATTTTCTAATACCCGAGCCGGCGTCGATGATCATCAAACGGTTCTCCTCCCCGACTCGCAGCTCTATGCTGGCGGTGTTGCCGCCGTATTTGACCGTCTCCGGACCGGGACAGGGAATCGAACCTCTGACCCCCCACAGTTTCACCTTCATCATATTATCCGGAGTTCCTCCTATTCGTTGATCTTCAGGAAGACCTTGGCCTTCTCGATCTCGCGGTTCACCTGTTCCTCGATCGAATCGAGCCAATACAGGTCGATGTTCAGCTCATCGAAGAGAGCTTGATCGATGAGCTCGGGGAAACGGTTGCCCGAGTATCCTATTTCGAAACTGTTGGCGAAGTAGTTGCCGGCGACTACGCTCAGCAGTATGAGTCGATGTGGTCCCTGGTACTCCTCCCACCGATGGTGGTAGGCGATGGCATCGTGGATGTCGTCGCTCAGTTTCCAGGATTTGGCGATGAGTTTTCCCACGTCGCTGTGGCTGAAGCCGATGATTCTCCTCTCGCTTTTGTGGAGAGACAAACGTTCATGGTCAGAGAGGGCCAAGACCTCCAGGTACTCCTGGCTGAGGGTGTTGTTGAGGGGGATTTTTCCGATATCGTGGAGCAGTCCGGCGACGAAAAAACTCTCCTGTTGATTTGCCGGGATGCCGATTTTCTTGGCGATCAGCTTCGCGGTCACCCCGACGCAGAGGGAGTGGCGCCAGTAGCCGTTCATATTGATCACCTGCATCTCGGTTTTGCTGCCCAGGTTGCTGAGGATCGCGGTGGAGAGAGCCAGGTTCTTGACGGTATTGATGCCCAGCATGATTATTGCCCGGACCAAGGAGGTGATCCGCTGCCCCAGTCCGTAATATGCCGAGTTGATGAGCTTCAGCACCTTGCCCATCAGCACCGGGTCGAGACTGATCACCTGGTTGAGATCCGCCGGGGAGACGTTGGGGTCGTTGCTGAGCTCCAGTACTTTTGCCACCGAGGTGGGAAGGCTGGGCATTTTTTTGATGTACAGGGCAACCTTTTTCAAATTCTGCTGCTGATCCATGGTTAATCCGTATTGTATTCCTTCAACTTATCTATAATAACACGCATTTTCCTTTTTAGGGCACCCGCGATTTCTCCGTTTGGGTGCTCTTCGCTGAGCGTGTGCAGGTAGTTAAAGGTCGAAGTTATCCTCCTGGGGTCTGGCGGCGGGTTGAGCTCGAGTTCCACTTTCGGTGGTGAGTTTTGGTTGAGCTGAGCACTGCCGTGAGTCTTGAACTCTTCGGCCCGTCGATGCAGCCCGCCGTGTCCGCCCAGTTTGCCTCGTAGAGCCTCTACCCGGAGACGCATCTCGCTTTGTCGGTAGTGTTCCCGATCCTCCTCCGGCAGATAGTCGGTCAGTTGGGAGAGATAATCGAAGAGTCTACCAGTGATATTCGGATCCAGCAGCTCTTCCGGCTCCGGTTCGAAGCGGGGCTCCCCCTCCTCCGAGTGGAGGGTCTCCAGGTCCTGTGGGTAGAGAGGGGTATCCTCCGGCTCCGTCGGAGTTGCCGCCGCCTCATCTTCCTCCCCGTCGTTGTTTTTCTCCTCAGCCTCTGGTGAGTGAGGGGCTTCTGGCGAATGGGGGGCTTC
>DSBN01000037.1 GCA_011046055.1 Sediminispirochaeta sp.
GCCTACTATCTTATGGAGAGGGACAAAATAGTACGGCTCGATCTTCCGGAGCGGGTCTCCGGAGGACGGATGCCGGCGGTGAAAACCGTGTCGATGCAGGGTGAGAACCGCTCCATCTCCAGGGAGCTTACCGAAGAGATCGCCAAAACGGCCAAGATGGGCAAACAGAGCATCCTCTTTCTCAATCGAAGGGGGTTCAGCTACTACTTCCACTGTCGCAGCTGCGGGTATGAGATGAAGTGCAGCCATTGCTCGGTGAATTTGACCTATCACAAAAGCACCGGCAAGATGCAGTGTCACTACTGCGGCTATACGCGCAATCCAGTGGATGTCTGTCCCGAGTGCGGTTCTCTGGATATCGGCTACTCCGGATTCGGAACGGAAAAAATAGAAGAGGATATCCGCCAGCTGTTTCCCTCTCTGCGAGTTGCTCGGGTGGACACCGATTCGACAAAAAAGAGGGGGAGTCTGCAAAAGATCCTACGGGATTTTCGTAACGGCGAATACGATATTCTGCTGGGGACTCAGATGGTTGCCAAAGGGCTCAACTTCCCGGGGGTGCGTCTGGTAGGGATAGTGCTGGCCGACAGCAGTCTCAATCTGCCGGATTTTCGGGCCGGAGAACGGACATTTGCCCTGATTCTGCAGGTCGCCGGCCGGGCCGGTCGCTTTCTGGAAGAGGGCGAGGTGCTGGTGCAGACTTTTAAACCCGCGGTACCGGCCATCAAACTGGCCGTTGAGGGGAGATTGGAGGAGTTCTATCGTCAGGAGTTGGATGTTCGACGGGAGTTGAACTTTCCGCCCTTTGCGAGACTCTTTCGGATAGTGATCCGCGGCAAGGAACGGGGCAAGGTGAATGTGGCCGCCCACAAGGCGGCGAGAGAACTGTCGCAAATCGGCTTGAGCAGCGCCGAGATACTGGGCCCGGCCCCCTGTCCGTTGGAGATAATCGCCGGAAAGCTGCGGATGCAGTTGATCATCCGCAGCGGAGATTTCAATTCCACCCATCGGGCGCTGCAGAAGTGGTACACGAATACCAGAGCCGAGCGGTCGGTCTATATCGAAATGGACGTGGATCCGGTTTCCCTGCTGTAAGCGCTTCTTTAATTGACTGCTGCTGCGCTTTTTAGTACTATTGTCACATGTTAGATATAGTAACCCTCGGTGCCGACGTACTGCGGATGAACGCCGAACAGATAGAGAACGTAGACGATCAGATCGTGAAGCTCGGTCAAGATATGTTGGATGTCATGCGCTTCGAGGATGGAATCGGCTTGGCCGGACCGCAGGTCTCGGTGCTGAAACAAATTTTTGTCTGCCAGGTTCATCAAAACGAAGCCCGGGTATTTATCAACCCGCAAATCATCGCTACCAGCCACGAGTTGCTTCCCTACGAAGAGGGCTGCCTGAGCATCCCCGGTGTCTTCGCCGATGTCAAGCGCCCGGCGGCTATCACGGTACAGGCGCTGAATGAACGGGGAAGACCGTTTAAGATAGACGCCGAAGGCGTGCTCGCCCGGGTGATTCAGCACGAGATGGACCACTTGCGCGGGGTTCTCTTCGTCGACTACCTCGATGAAGAGGTCAAAAAGAAGCTGCTCAAAATTTACGACAAGAAAATGTCCCGCAAAGTAGGCAGGTAGCATGAGGGTCTTATTCGCCGGGACCCCCTCGATCGCCGTTCCCGCCCTCGAACGTCTTCATCGGGATCACGAAGTAGTCGCGGTTTTGAGCAATCCTGATCGGCCGAAGGGTCGGGGAAAGAGGCTCGAAGCCCCTCCGGTGAAGCAGCGGGCTCTGGAGCTTGGCCTCCCGGTGTTGCAGTACTCCAGTCTAAAAGGGGAGGCTCGTCGAGAGATAGCCGCTCTGAATCCCGAACTCCTGGCTGTCTTTGCCTACGGGAAGATATTCGGTCCGAAATTTTTATCAATCTTTCCTTGGGGTGGACTGAATGTGCACCCCTCGCTACTGCCTCGTTATCGGGGAAGTATTCCTATTGTGGCGACCATTGTCAACGGTGACACCGTCGGTGGGGTCACCGTTCAAAAGATCGCCCTAGACTTAGATACCGGGGACATAATCCTCCAAAAGGAGATCCCCCTCGAGGCACATACCACCACCCCCGAATTGGAGGAGCAGGCCTCAGTGATTGGCGCCGAGCTTCTCAGTCGGGCTATAACTGAGCTGGAAAACGGCACCGCCAGGGCTGTCCGTCAGTACGAAGCGGAGGCCAGCTACTGTCGAAAGCTGAGCAAAGGGGACGGTAGAATCTACTGGGGGCTGCCCTCGGTGATGATCGACCGAATGGTGAGGGCGTATATTCCCTGGCCCAAGGCTCACACCTTTTGGCGGGGACGACGGCTGCAGGTCTTTGAGACGGAATCGGCGGTGCAGGAACGGGACGGCACGATACAGCCGGGCACGGTCGTCGGTATAGACAGGGAAAAAGGAATTTTGGTACAAACAGGGAGGGGCGGGTTATACCTGCGTCGCCTCCAGTTGGAGGGCAAGAAGCCCATGGACTGGAATGAGTTTATCAACGGCAATAAAGATCTCGTAGGATCGATACTTGGAGAGTGACATGAGTGAAAATGGTGAAGGC
>DSBN01000011.1 GCA_011046055.1 Sediminispirochaeta sp.
AATTTGTGTTTCTAACTGTTGGAGGCATTCTCATTTTGGAAAGTGCAAGTGCACTTTCCAAAATGAGAATTGCTGTTGAAGGAAACTTTTTCTTGACAGCTCAACGGTGCTGAATTAAACTTCTAGGAGTAATGCAACCGTGTGCATAAGTTGCCATCAGCGGTTGCTAAAAAAATCTGTAGGAGGTCCACATGTATAAAAAAGGTCTTGCCGTACTCTTCGTACTTCTTTTTACCATTCCGGCAGTTGTCTTTGCCGGGGGGCAAAAAGAAGAATCCGCGGATAAAGAGAAAACGGTTGTAGTCTATGGGGCGTTTCGAGGCGAGGAGGCCGCTAGATTCGAGGAGGTTCTGAAGCCATTCAAAGAACGCACGGGGATCGACGTGATCTACGAAGGCTCCCCTGAGTTCGAGACTCAGATCGTCGTTCAGGTCGAGGCGGGAAACCCGCCGGATGTGGCCGCGCTGCCCCAACCGGGACTTATGCGGAACTTTGTCGACCGCAATGCGCTGGTTCCCCTGTGGCCGCAGATCATCGATCGAATCGAGGAGAACTACACTCCGGCGTGGAAAGAACTAGGTTCCTACAAAGGGGATGTCTACGGAGTGTTTCACCGGGTGAACGCCAAGAGCTTCGTCTGGTACCCCAAGAAAGCCTTTGAGGCGGCGGGGTACGAGGTTCCCGAGACCTGGGACGAGCTGCAGGCTCTGGAAGAGCAGATCATCGCCGACGGCGGCGTACCTTGGTCCATTGGAATCGAGAGCGGTGGTGCTACCGGCTGGCCGGCTACCGACTGGCTGGAGGACCTGATGCTCAGGACCGCAGGTCCGGAGGTCTACGATCAATGGGTGAACCACGAGATCCCCTTCGATCATCCCGCGGTGAAAGAAGCCGCTCGGTATATGGCCGATATTTGGCTGGACGAGGAGAAAGTGCTCGGCGGTCCGGCGGTCATACGTCAGACGAACTTCGGAGACGCGGTGAAACCGCTGTTCGAAGACCCGCCGAAGGCTTGGCTGCACCGACAGGGCAATTTCATTATCGGCTTCATGCAGGAAAGAGTACAGGCCAACGTGGCGGAAGAGGTCGGAGTATTTGCCTTTCCGTCGATCAACGAAAAGTATGGTACCCCCGTACTTGGCGGAGGCGATCAGTTCGTGGTCTTCAACGATCGGCCCGAAGTTCGCCAGTTCATGGAATACCTCACCACCTGGGAATCCGGCGCCCCTTGGGCTGCCGCGGGCGGAGCTCTGTTTCCCCACCAGGATCAGGATTTCAGCGATTACGGTAGCGAGATCGAGGCGGAACTGGCCCGTATCCTGGTCAACGCCGAAGTCTTCCGCTTTGACGCCTCTGACCTGATGCCCGCCGAGGTGGGAGCCGGTACGTTCTGGACGGGAATGTCCGATTTTGTGACCGGTGTTGATATCAATACGGTGCTGGAAGAGATTGAAGAAAGTTGGCCTGAAGAATAAAGACGTTTGAAGCGAACCGGGGCTTGGCCCCGGTTCGCCTTTTCTCGATCCTGCGAAAACTCTGAAGGAGGCACATATGGCGGGAGACGAAGCGAATCGTGGTGGGATACTTCAATCGGGAGTGGTGAATATCGGTCGCCTCTTGGTATCGATATTCGTTCCCGCCATTACTTTTCTCGTGTTGTGGGGAGGCTTCATTTTTCTGCGAGACAGCGGGGCTCCCCAGGTGGTGATCACGGTCGTAGCGATCCTCTGGGGTGTCGGCGGAGTAGCCGCCTTGTACTTGGTGGCCAGCTGGATGATCTACCGTCTCCCAATCGCTTGGCGCAAGCGTTTTGAACCCTACCTGTTTGTGGGGCCGGCACTGATTATCCTGGGTTGGTACATCGTACTGCCCACGGTGAGAAGCCTCTACCTGAGCTTTTTCGATAAATACGGAGAGGAGTTCGTCGGCCTGACGAACTACATCTACGTGTTTACCAACCGGACCATGATCACCGCCTTTCGCAACAACCTCCTGTGGTTGGTGTTCGGGACGGGCTTGACGGTTTTATTGGGTCTCATTGTAGCTTTGTTGGCGGACCGGTCGAAAATCGAAAGGTACGCCAAATCTTTCATCTTCCTGCCCATGGCCATCTCCTTCATCGGCGCGGGTATCATTTGGAAGTTCATCTACGCGGTCCGGCCCGAAAGCAGCGAACAGATCGGTTTGTTGAACGCGATTATAACATCCTTGGGCGGTGAGCCGGTGAACTGGCTCATTATGCGTCCTTGGAACACCTTCTATCTGATTTTTGTACTGGTCTGGATGCAGACCGGTTTTGCCATGGTGGTTTTGTCGGCGGCGATAAAGGGGGTGCCGACGGCGCTCTTAGAAGCGGCCCGAATCGACGGCGCGAAGGAGCTGCGCATCGTCACCAGCGTCATTATACCTTATATCAAAGGCTCCATAGTGACGGTATCGACTACCATTCTCATCATTACCTTGAAGACCTTCGATGTCGTCTACGCCATGACCCAAGGACTCGACGGTACGGAGGTGCTGGCCAGTCAGCAGTACAAGCAGATGTTCAAGTTCTTTCACTACGGAAGGGGCTCGGCGATCGCTATCGTGATTCTGCTGGCGG
>DSBN01000358.1 GCA_011046055.1 Sediminispirochaeta sp.
GAGAAACTATTTTTTCATATAGTTACAAATTAAGGAGCACGAGAAGAGATGATCAATGGATACCGACCCAAGCTGAACCTTCTGGATACCGAAAGGGCGATCAAGCTGGTCAAGGACAACTTCGAGCGCAAGCTCGCCGCCCACCTGAACCTCGAACGGGTGAGCGCGCCCCGTTTTCTCGAGGTTGGAAACGGACTGCAGGACGACCTGGCGGGGACCCAGGTGCCGGTGAGCTTTCACGTCAGGCACACCGACCGGCCGATGGAGATCGTCCACTCCCTGGCCAAGTGGAAGCGTATGGCGCTGCAGCGCTACGGCTTCGCTCCGGACACCGGCCTCTACACGGACATGGACGCCATCCGCAAGGACGAGGATGTCAGCCCCATCCACAGTATCTATGTGGACCAGTGGGACTGGGAAAAGTGTATCACCGACGATCACCGCAATATGGAGTACCTCAGATTCACCGTCAGTGAGATCTACCGCGCCCTGATCGAGACCGAAAGCATTGTGCACGAAAGTTTTCCGGTGCTCGAACCCCGCCTGCCCCGGGAGATTCACTTCGTCCACTCCCAGGAGCTGGAGGACCGTTGGCCCGACCTGGAGCCCAAGGAGCGCGAACACCGAGCCGCCCGCGAATACGGAGCCTACTTTCTGATCGGCATCGGGGCGAAGCTCAACTCTGGACAGCGCCACGACCTGCGGGCGGCGGACTACGACGACTGGAGCAGCCCCAACGACGAAGGCGGTATCGGATTGAACGGCGACATCATCGTCCACGATCAGACCAGAGACTCCGCCTTGGAGCTCTCATCCATGGGCATCAGGGTCGACGCCGCGGCACTGCTCAGGCAGCTTCGGGAGATGGATCTGGAGGACCGTCAGGAGCTGGAGTTCCAGTCGGGAGTCCTGAACGGCGATATTCCGCTGTCCATCGGCGGCGGCATCGGTCAGTCGAGACTCTGTATGCTCCTGCTGCAGAAGGCCCACGTCGGAGAGGTACAGGTCAGTACCTGGCCGGAAGAGATGGTTCGCGAGTATCATCGGGCGGGAGTGGAGTTTCTTTAGACTTCTGGGTCGTATCGCCCGCGCAGGGCGCTGAGCTCCTTTTGAAAAAGCTTAAAACGCTGCTGGGCATCTTTCTTTATACTTTTTTGAAAATCGTCATAGAGGGAAATGAACTCTTCTCCGGCGGGGGTCAGGCAGGCTCCCTCGCGGCGTTCGCCCCCCCGTTTGGGCAGGACCAGCTGCAAGCCCAGGCGGGCCTCCGCCGCCTTCAACATTCGATGGGCCTTGGCGTAGCTCATATTCATTTTGGCCGCCGCCTGTCGTATTGACCCTCCTTCCCGAATATATTGGAGCAGCCACAGTACCCCGATACCCATAAAGGCGGAGCCGTCGGGCTCCGCCAGGAATATCTTCGTCTTCAGGATGTAGCTCTCTTCGCCGGAACTCATGCTTTGTTAATCGGCAATCTCCCGCGAAGCCTTATCGATAATTTGATAGAGATCTTCGATATTCTCCAGGGCCACACTGGAGTAGGCCACCCGCAAGTACTCAGTGCCGATGGCTATGGTCCCTACACCGTATTTGTCGAGCAGGTGGAGCCGCAGCTTCTCCGCGTCCCCGCGGTAGCGGAAGGTCATGAAATACCCGGAGTTGAAAGGCAAAGTCTTCAAGGGCGCATCGTCGCTCATTGCGTCGACCACCTCTCGCACTTTTTTATAGCGAGCCTTGAGGGTCTCGAAGGCCTCCTGTTTCTGCTTCTGGTATTCGGGGTCCTGCAATCCTTTGAGCAACAGGCTCTGGGCCATGCGGTTGGCGTTGGAGATGGAGGATCTGATCGCCCCCATGGTTTTCTTCTGCAGCGCCTCGTAGTGTTCGTCGTTCAGTCCCCGAGCGGCGTAGGTGACAAAGCCCACTCGAAATCCCCAAGCCAGTTCTTCCTTGGTCGCGCCGTCTATCTTTGCGGCCAGGATATTTTCGTGCATATCCGCCAGAATCCCGAACAGCGATTCGGTGAAAGTGTCGTCTTCGTAGAAGAGCCCGAAGTACGCGTCGTCGAGAATACAGAGTATATCGCTCCCCTCATCGGCGAGCTTTTTCAGCAGGTCGGCGATGCTTTGGGCCTCCTCCCTCGTGGGAGAGTAACCGGTGGGGTTGTTGGGAAAATTGAGTACCAGTATCTTTTTTTGTCCCGCGTCCCGGAGGCTCCGTTCGAGAGCGGTGAGGTTTATTTTTCCGTCCTCATCGAAAAATGGAAAGGTGCTCAACTCGGCGCCGATCCTCTCTTCGAATATCAGTCGATAGTTGCCCCAAAACATGTCGGGCACCACCACTTTGTCGCCTCTATTGGCGAAAAGGTCCGCCACAACCAAGATTCCATGGGTCAGGCCCGAAGTGACCAGGGGTTCGGAGGTCTGCTTACCCTTCAAACTCGGGTTTTTTCTATCCATCTCCTCGCGCCAGTGCGTCCGAAGTGCCGGGAGTCCGGGAGTCGGTGCGTAGGGATAAATCTCCTCCTCGCTCAGACCGGTGACCAGCTTCTGGATGCTCTGGAGAAAAAGCGGCTTGTTCCCGTCGGTAGCCATC
>DSBN01000368.1 GCA_011046055.1 Sediminispirochaeta sp.
ATCGAACGGAGTACCTCTTCTTGCAGCCCGGAGGATTTCCGTCGGAGGATGTTCAGTTCGAGGAGTACGCTAGAGTTCTTCACGATATGGAGGGGCACGGGAGCGTGACCCTTCGTACTTTGGATATCGGCGGTGACAAGGTCATACCCGGTCTGGACGGTTTGGATGAGAAGAATCCGATTCTTGGATGGCGGGCGGTCCGTTTTTGCCTTTCCAGACGGGATATCTTCGAGACCCAACTCCGGGCGATGTTGAGGGCGTCGGTCTACGGGGATCTGCGTATAATGTTTCCAATGATCTCCGGGGTCGAGGAATTGGACAGTGTTCTGTCCGTCTTGTATCAGGTGAAGGAAGATCTTAAAAAAGAGGGGATCGCGTTCAAGGAGGATCTGCCCGTGGGTATAATGATCGAAGTACCCTCGGCGGCTCTGATATCCGATCTGTTGGCCAAGAAGGTCGATTTTTTTTCCATCGGTACAAACGACCTGATACAGTACACCATCGCGGTGGACCGGGGAAACGAAAAAATCGCCTATCTCTACGAACCATTCCATCCAGGGGTGCTTCGTATGTTGAGAATTGTTATTGAGAATGCCCACGCCGCCGGTATTCCCGTAGGTATGTGCGGTGAGATGGCCGGTTATCCTTTGGCTACCGTCCTGCTGTTGGGTTTGGGTTTGGACTCTTATAGCATGAGCGCTTTTACAATTCCCGAGGTGAAGAGAATCATCCGTTCGGTGAGTTTGCAGGATGCGGAGGAATTGACCGGTATCGTCATGGAGATGAAGTCGGCCCAGGAAATTGATGAGTACGTAAGGAAGTGGATGAATGAGCGATTCGACATTGTCTCCAGCTAGATCAGAGGCCCCAGCGCAGCTTCCTCGGGTTGTGGTGGTCGGGCGCCCCAATGTAGGTAAGTCCAGCCTGTTCAACAAGATGGTCGGTTCTCGACGGGCTATCACCGACCCGATGCCTGGGGTGACCAGGGACGCGGTACGGGCCAGAGCAGAGGTCAAAGGGCACCATATCGAGTTGATAGATACGGGAGGGTATCGAATCGATGCTCGCGATATCGACAGCTTGGTGCGAACCAAGAGCCTGGAACTCCTGGAGAGCGCCGACCTCATTCTACTGGTGTGCGACGTCGAGGAGCTCACCGCCGAGGATGAGAGTTTTATCGAGCATATCCGCCCCTATTCGGACCGGGTGGTTCTCACGGTCAACAAAGTAGACAATCCCAAAAGAGAAAGCAGCATCTGGAACTTTATGTCTCTGGGTTTCAAGCACGTGGTCGGGGTCTCGGCGGCCCACGGATCGGGGTTTGACGATCTGGAGGACAAAATCGATGAGCTTATTGATTTCTCCAAATTCGGCGAACAAAGCCCGGAGACACCGAGGATTCGGATCTCCATTTTGGGTAAACCCAACACCGGCAAGTCGACCCTGTCGAACCATTTGATCGGCAGCGAAGCGTCGATTGTATCCGATATCCCCGGTACGACTCGAGATGTGATCGAGGGGAGTTTTACCTACAAGGGAAGCCTCTACCAGGTGATGGATACCGCCGGTATCAGAAGAAAGAAAAAGGTGAACGAATCGGTGGAGTACTACTCGGTCCACAGGGCCTTCAAAACCATAGAAGAGAGCGATTTGGTCTATCTTCTGATGGACACGAAAGAGGGCTTGAGCGAGCAGGACAAAAAAATCGCCGCCCAGGCGGTCAAAAAGGGAAAGGGCATAATACTCGTCTTGAACAAGTGGGATCTATTGCCAAAAATTGAAAATGCGGGTCAGGCGGTGAAAGACAGAACCCGTTATTTGTTCCCCATACTCAATTTTGCTCCCTTGGTCCCAATATCGGCACTCAACGGCGATGGAATTGACAAATTACTGGATACGGGCTATCGGGTATGGAAACAGCTCCACAAAAGGGTCGATACACCGGAGCTGAACACCCTGATCCAGGAACTGGTCTCCCGTACCCCGCCGCCCCGGGACGGTAGAGGACATCACAAGGTTTTTTATGCTACCCAAGTGGAGAGCAACCCGGTAAAGTTCGTTCTATTTGTCAACCGGAAAAAGGGATTTCCCAAGAGCTATGTTCAATATATCGTCAACAATATCAGGAGCCGACTCGGTTTTCCCGACATACCGATATCCTTGGAATTGAGGGAGCGTTCGGGCCACCAGAAATGAAGGGCTACCAGATCGGAACAGTCTGCGAGCTTCTCGATGTGAAACCGCACGTACTGAGATACTGGGAACAGGAGATTCCAATTCTCGCGCCGCGCAAGGACGAAGGCGGACGACGGGTATACAGCCGACGAGATTTGGACCTGCTGATGCGAATAAAATACCTCTTGCAGGAGAAGAAGTTCACCCTCGCCGGAGTACGGGAAAAGCTCTGGCAGGAGTACTATAGCGAGGACCACAATATTAAAGCTCATATTACTGCGTTGAGGAAGGAGCTCCTTTTTCTGCAGCATCGGGTTGGAGAGCAGAGAAAAAAGCTCAACCGCTTCTCAGACGAACTCTAATATCTGTCGATAAATATATATATGAACGCGGGCCTACGTTTTACATTGC
>DSBN01000099.1 GCA_011046055.1 Sediminispirochaeta sp.
AAACAAACACACATGTATGAGTGTTTTAATAATATATATTAATCAATTATCGCGTGATTTATCCAGAAGTCAAGTAAAAAAAATCGTATATAGCGTTTTTGGTGATAATTTTTGTCAGTTATACGATTCGAGAAAGCCTTATATGAGAAGAGACTCAACATCCAGGATAGGCTGCCTTTCGTATTAGTCTAGTCTATTTCCGGTGTGCGGGTTCTTGCGGCTGTACGGAGGCCTTTGTGCCTCCAACTCTTCAATACTTTCTATTTGCAGTTGTTCTTGAGCTAAAATGACTTTCCAGTGGGAGAAGAGGTTTTCGATCAGCCGAAGCTCTCCCGCATTGAAGACGGCTGTTCCCGTACCGGCGTTTTGGTTTAAAAATTCGTTTTCCTGCGCCAGGAGCTCCGCCCCCCGATCGACAACGACGGCTCTCAACTCATCGTCAATGGGGCCGAAGCTGAGCTCCGAATTGCGTAACCCGAGCTTGCTCTCAGCTTCCAACAGGATACCGGTCACTTGAACCCCTTCGCTGACCTTCAGAACGATATCCGCGGCCTGAATATCTGATCGCACAAATCGCAAAGGATTAGAAAACTCTTGAGACCAGGCCGTTTCAAGGTGCGCCCTCTTCAGTTTGAGCTTCGTGTTGGAAGCAGCGATGAGAACGGTTCCACTGTTCCCGGTGCCGCTAATTCTTGTGTCTTCTATTTCCACTATACTGTCCAGAAGCTCTAAACCGGTAAGTACATCCGTCGTGCTGCCTCCACTTTCTATGCTGCTGCCCCTTATCAGGAGTTCCCCGTTGGTAATTTTTATACCGGTACTTTTGACCCTCGTCTCGGCGATGCCGATGGAGCTGTCAAAGATTCCCAGCTTGCCTCCGCGGGCGTCGATGGCGGTGGCTATAGAACCACTTCTGCCGGCCTCGATCCGTATCGAATGAAGCTCCATATCCGAATCCCGCAGAACGATCATTTTCGCCTCTCCCTGACCGTCGATGAGTCGGATGTTCGTGTTTCTCAGTGCTATTTTTGAATTGCTTATATCTATAATCCTCGGATTCATCAGTCCGAGAGCTTCCACATCCGAATCTCGTATCAGGATACTTCCTCCATCGGCGGATAGGAAGGTGGATGCCGCACCGTTCACATGAAACATCTTGGTATTGGACATGCTGAGACTGGAGTTGCTCCCACGCACCTGGATCATCGGCGAAGATATCTCGCCGTTCGACAGTCCCAGATACTCCAAGCGAAGATTTCCGCCGTTGATTACGAACCCTTGGGAACTTCCTTCGGGAAAGTGTAGATGGGTAATTCCCACCTTCCGTTCATTCCAGTCTTCATCCATATACCCGCCGCGTATAATCAGTCGATCTTCGACCTCCCTAAGTTCCGGCAGCAGGTAATCTCCCCTTCCCAGGTAGATTGTGTCTCGCTCGCTCTTGGAGACCTCGTAGAGAGCCCGTTCCAAGCTCCGAAAGGGGGAGGTCTTGCTGCCCTGTTGTCGATCATCACCGTCTTTGTGGACGTAGACTCCGGCTTTGTCGATCACCACCCGACTCTCTTTCACCTCGCTGCGATGACCCGCCGAATCGACCGACCAGTACTCGATGAGAAACTCCTCTCGGCTTCCGGGATCGATTTCCAACTCCACCTCCGAGCTGTATCGCCGCTCCGGCGAGTGTCGGTCGTCTCCCCCACGTATCCGATAATATGAGATAGTCTCCCCTTCTTGGGCTAGAAGTCGAAAGACCTGGTTCGAACCGTAGTGGGCACCGTCGGTGAGTCCGGCGAGTCGAGGAGCTGGAGGCTTGGCTTTATCAATCCGAAAGTCGTAGATCTCCGAGTACCGAAGCTCATCCGAATCCGGCTCAAAGAGACCCACCACCAATCTGAATGCCTGCTCTTGCCCCTCCTCCAATTCGATATTCAAGGCTTCGTTCAAAGTGGGAGAGAAAGGATTCGGTTGTGGCGTATAGGTCCAGTGGTTGAGCAGATGATAACGAAGCGAGTAATCTCCTAGATTAGGACTAATCCGTAGATTATCCGTGTAGATTTCGCCGTCCACCACCCCTCTCACCAGGGGTCCGCTGATTTGAACCGGATCAGCGCTCTTATCGGTCTCCTCTTTCCGAGCCGGATTAGGAGGTTCTTCTCGATCCGTTTCAACGATCAGGGTCTTGACCGCGGAGAGGTTCCCCAGCTCATCTACAGCCCGATAACGGAAGATTCGCCTATTGCCGTTGTCCTTCAGGCTCAGTTCACCCTGCAGAGAAGTGGAGTCGGCCTCCGGCTGCGGTGGCATCCGTCCCTCCTGGTTGTACTCATAGACAATCCGGTGGGGATATTTCTCAGGTACTCTCAGAATGACCGTACCCTGAAGCTCCCTGTTGTCGGTGAGCGTGTCCAAGTCGGGCGGTTCCGGAGCTTGCCGATCTATCAGAACCTCAACGGGACCTGAGTAGGCAGCGTTGCCGGCTTCATCGAAGTCCGCAACGTACAGGTAGTATCGGACCTCCCTATCCTCTTCTCCTTCAAGATACATCGCACTGTCGCCCGGCAATCCCCGCGAGCGAATATACTC
>DSBN01000203.1 GCA_011046055.1 Sediminispirochaeta sp.
CCTGCTTGCTCCCCTCCACCTGCTCGTTCATGGCGTTCTTTATGACCCCTTCCTGCTCGGCCACGGTCTGGCTCAGGTCGTAGAGCCGGTCGAAACGTCCCTTGGTGTCCGCCAGGGATTCTCCGATTCGGTCGATAGACTCTTTGAGCTTCTTCAAGACCTCGGCGATGGTGCTGCCCTGGGTGCCCGCCTCTTCGGCCAGCTTTCGGATCTCGTCGGAGACGACGGCAAATCCCTTGCCCGATTCTCCGGCGTGGGCGGCCTCGATAGCGGCGTTCATGGCCAGCAGGTTGGTCTGCGAGGCGATCTTCTGTATCATTTCGCTGGCTTCGGCCAGCCCCTCCGATTCGACGGTCACCTGCTTGGAGAGTTGTAACACATCTTCCATCCCCCGTCTACCGGTCTCGGAGGCCTCCTGCAGCTCCTTCATCGAGGCGTCGTTGCGCTCCAGAGACTCGGTGACCGACTGAATATTGGCCACCATCTGTTCGATCGACGCCGAAGATTCGGTGACTCCGGAAGTCTGCTCCTCGATACTCTGGTCCAGCGCTTTGATGCTGGCGGCGATGTTGCTCACAGTGGCCTGGGCTTCGTCCACCCCCGAGGCCTGGTTCACGATTCGCCCCTTGATGCTCTCGATGTTGGCGGTGATCTCGTTCACCGCCGAAGCGGTTTCGGTCATATTCGAGGCCAGGTCGCTCCCCGCGTCCTTGAGGCTTTCAGACTCATTTTGAATCGAGCCGATCATCCCGCTGAGTTTCTCAAAGGTGACGTTCACGTAGTGGGCCAATTGGTCGATCTCGTCGTTTCCCCTTTCCTCCAGACGGAGGGTCAGGTCGCCCTCACCTTCGGAAATATCCCGCAGATTGTTCACCGTGGCTCCGATCCTTCTGGTGATCGAACGTACTACGAAAAGAAGCAGTGCCGTCATTACCAATAAAGTAGCCGTTGCTACGATGAGGTTCGCGTTTCTCAGGTACCCGACGTTCTGGAAGAGCTCGTCGTACTCCACCCGGGTGGCGAAGATCCAACCGGTCAGGGGAATCTCCTCGAAGGCCGCGATGATGTGTTCCCCTTCCCAGGGGTATTCCACCACTCCCGATTTCATATCGAGCATGGTCTGACCGAACTCCTCCTCGGCGATATTCAGCTCCATGATATTCTCTTTGTTCGGGTGGGCGATGATAGTGCCGTTTTCATCGATCATATAGCCGTAGCCGGAGTTGCCGAGCTTCACCCGGTCCACAAAGTACTCGGTAAAGTCGGTCAGCTCCACCGAAGCGTGGACCACCCCGACGACCTCTCCCTGGTCGTAGATCGGCGACGAAGAGACGAATATAGGCTGGCCGTTGATCGCACTGGTCAGCACTTTGGAGATCGCCGGCTCACCCTGTATCGCCTTTTTGAAGTGACCCCGGGTACTCAGGTCGAGCTTGCCGACCAGCTCCGGTTTGGTGTTGGCCCGGGAGATACCGTTTTGATCCAAGACCCCGATGGTGGCGAACATACCGTAGGTCTCCTTCATCTCCTGCAGATATGCGTTGGCCGCCCGGGTCTCCTCCTCGCCGGCTCCCGGCCTCAACACCGCCCTCATCAGCGGGTCCGCCGCTACGGCGGCGGAGTTGCGGGTTCTCTCTCGGACCCACGACTCGGTCTGTACCGACATCAGCTCGGTGAGCTGCCGCGCTTCGTTTTTATGTGTATCCTCTATGGTACGGGAAAAGAGAATATAGGAAGCCACCGACAAGGTGGCCAGACCAAAAAGCATCACCCCAAGCGTCGGTAGCAGGACCTTTCCCCTCAGTTTTAGACTCATACTTTACCCCCGTTTTATTATATTTCTTACTATTTTGCTTCGATATAAAGAACGCTTTTAGAAAAATAAAACACAAGCCGACGCCGTGTCCATAGGATAAATACTAAAATAAGTCAGAAATGTCGAAAAAGATAAAATTTGAATGCGTGAGGTTTGAGCTCCAGGTAGGCCACGAACTGGAGAAGGCTCGGCTCAGACAGCTCCAGACCCGGAGACCTTGATGCGGTTGCGGTAGTATCCGACGGCCCGGTCCCGGGGGTACCTCTGTTGCAGAGCCCTTAGTACTTTCGCCGCTTCTTCCGCCTCCGCCGAACGCCCGGTATGAAGCAGCTCCAGAGCCTGCTGCAAACCTTCAGCGGCGGCGAGTTTCTCCCGTCGAACCTCCTCCGGCTCGGCGTCCAAGACCTCGTAGACCGCCACCGCCTCGTCGCGTCCCCGCACCTTAATCCGTCCCAGTAGACGTACCGTGAAACCGGCCTCGTGGATCTCTCGGTAAACCGCGCCGGAGATGGTCACCTTCGAACCGAACTCTTTGTTCATCCCCTCCAGTCTGGAGGCGACGTTGACCACGTCGGAGATAACGGTGCTCTCGATCCGCTCCTTTTCACCCACTATACCCAGCATAATGGTTCCGGTATTGATGGCCACCCCGATGTCGATATCCGGGAGCCCCGGATGATCGCGGTTGAAGTCGACGGTGGCCCGCTGCATCCCCACCGCGGCCCGGACCGCGGTGACGGGCGACTCGGGAAAGACCGCCATTATAG
>DSBN01000206.1 GCA_011046055.1 Sediminispirochaeta sp.
GCGTCACCAACACCCCTATACCAAGACTTTGTTCGCCGCTTTCCCCAAAACCAATCCTCACGGTCGTGAAAATAAACAGCGGGTGGTCTTGGGCGACGTACCCTCACCGATCAACCCC
Source organism: Sediminispirochaeta sp. (assembly GCA_011046055.1). GTDB lineage: Bacteria > Spirochaetota > Spirochaetia > DSM-16054 > Sediminispirochaetaceae > DSBN01. Next base: position 119 of record DSBN01000206.1, read on the forward strand.
CCGACGGGCTGCCATTTTCACCCCCGATGTCCCCACGCTATGGACATCTGTCGACGGGAGTATCCGCGGCTGCGGGAGATAAGTCCCGGTCACTTCGCCGCTTGCCATCTACTGCAGTAATTCCACCGCCCCAGGTGTGACACACAAGGGTTTTTCGGTATAGGATAGGACCATGAAGAAGATTATAGTCGGGGCGGGGAACGTCGGATTCCAACTGGCAAAAAAGCTGATCATGGAAAAACACGATGTAGTACTCATCGATCGGGATATAGACAAAGTACGGCAGGTCTCGGGAAGTCTGGACTGCATGGTGATCCACGGCGAGGCGAACAACCGGGAGGTGCTCAAGCAGGCCTCCATCGACGAGGCGGACTACTTCATCGCCGTCACCCAGTCCGACGAGTTCAACATGATCGCCTGCGGGGTGGTGGCCAGCGAGTACAACGTGTCGTACAAAATCGCCCGGGTGAGAAGTTTTGACTACACCTCCTCTTCAATCACCCAGAAACCATTTTTCGGCATCGATTATATCGTGAACCCAGAAGTAGAGGCCTCCAAAGCGGTGCTGCGGTCGGTGGAACACGGGGCGATCAGCGATATCATCAACTTCGAAGGCACCACCTACCAGATGAGGACCATGGTCATCGGCGAGGGATCCCGCTTTCTCGACAAACGTATCCACGAGATAAAGCAGGATGTGCAGTACGATTTCATTGTCGCGGTGATCGTCCGGGAGAATGGATACATCATTCCCCAGGGGGATACCATCATCAGAGCCAAAGACACCCTCTACCTGATCGGGCAGAAGGACGTACTTCAGACGGCCTTCGAGACCGAAGGTCGTCCCCGGGCGGAGCTTCGGAAGATCGTGATCGTCGGCGGCGGCCGCATCGGTACCTACGTGACCAAGCAGCTGATGATGCACAGCGAAAAAAACACCTTCCTCTCCCGAATGCTGGACACCTTTGTACCCCACCAGAAAAGACAGATCGTAATCATCGAGAGGGACTACAACCGCTCAAAACAGCTGGCCGAGGAGTTCTCTCAGGCTCTGGTGATATACGGAGATGTGTCGGAGGAGGGGATTCTCGAAGAGAACGGTCTGATGGACTACGACCTGCTGATCAGCACCACCGGCAACCAGGAGCTGAACCTGGTCACCAGCATGTACGCCAAGAGCATCGGAATCAAACGCTCCATCGCTCTGGTCAACAAAAACGATTTCCTCAAAATGGCCTCCAAGCTCAACATCGACACTACCATCAGCATGAACAACGCCCTGGTGAATTCCATACTCAAGTTGATAAGAAAGGGGACGGTCCACTCCATCCACGCCGTAAGCGGGGGCAACCTGGAGGTGGTGGAGCTCAGCGTCCAGGAGGGCAGCCGGGTGGCGAACAAACGGATCCGAGACCTCAAGCTGCCCTACCACTCGCTGCTCTTGTTCATCTCCCGGGGTGACGAAAACTACCTGCCTCACGGCGACGATTTTCTCTTTCCCCACGACAACGTGGTTCTGATCACCCGCAAGGAAAACACCGGCAAGCTGGACCAGCTCTTTGCCAAGGTGAAGCACGGGAAGAAATGAAACTACCGGTAGTTCTGCGGGTACTCAGCGTTTTTTTGGTCCTCATATCCTTTTTCTTCCTCACCCCGGTGGTGGTGGCTCTGGTGTATAAGGAGTACCAGCTGATCGAGTACTTCCTCGTTCCCGCAGCCTTGAATATCACCGTCGCCGGGCTGCTGTTTTTCGGACTGCGTCATCTGGCTAGTCTGCACCTGAGTATTCGGGGGGGCTTCCTGTTCGTCACCCTGGCCTGGTTGTCGGCTTCCGCATCGGGGGCGCTGCCCTTCTTCCTCTCCGGAGCTATACCGAGCTACACCGACGCCTTTTTCGAAACCATGTCCGGATTCACCACCACCGGAGCCTCCATCCTCACCGAGATAGAAGCGCTGCCCTACAGTATGCTCTTCTGGCGTTCGCTGACCCACTGGCTGGGGGGGATGGGGATCGTGGTCTTGACGGTGGCGCTGTTTCCCCTGCTGGGGATAGGGGGTTTTCAGCTGCTCAAAGCCGAGGCACCGGGTCCGTCGGTGGACAAGATCACCCCTCGGATCGCCGAGACGGCAAAAATACTGTGGATCATCTACCTGGCGCTGACGGTGCTCGAAACGGGGCTGCTGATGCTCGGAGGAATGAACCTCTTCGAATCGCTGACCCACACCTTCGGTACCCTGGCTACTGGAGGTTTCTCACCCAAAAACAGCAGTGTCGGCTTCTACAGCTCCGGCTATATCCATGTGATCATCACCGTCTTCATGTATTTGGCGGGGGTGAACTTCATCCTCTACTTTCGGATGATCCGGGGAGATGCACGTTCGGTGCTGAAAAACACCGAGCTGCGGGTCTACACCGGCATCTTCGTCCTCTTCAGCCTCTTGATCGCCCTGGAC
>DSBN01000379.1 GCA_011046055.1 Sediminispirochaeta sp.
CCGATGAGGTCCTCTCTCAAATGGGAGCACTGGATGCCCAGAAACGGTGGGCCGATCTACCGGTGGCTTCTCCCAAGGACCTGGAGTGGGCCGACGCGATTATCTTCGGCATCCCCACACGGTTCGGCAACATGATCGGGCAGATGAGGATGTTTTTGGACTCCACCGGTCCACAATGGAGTCGGGGGGCTTTGGTGGGAAAGGTCGGCAGCGTGATGAGCTCCAGCGCTACCCAGCACGGTGGTCAAGAGTCCACCCTCCTCACCAGCATCGTCACCCTGCTGCACCACGGGATGGTGATAGTCGGTCTGCCCTACAGCTTCCAGGGGCAAATGCGGGTCGACGAGATCACCGGCGGGAGTCCCTACGGGGCGAGCACCATCGCCGGCGGGGACGGCAGCAGGATGCCCAGCGAGAACGAGCTCGAGGCGGCACGGTTTCAAGGTCGCCATGTAGCCGAAACGGCGGCGAAACTGAGCCGCTAGGCTGCGGCGATAGAGAAAGATTCGTCCCCCGTTGAGAGAGAGCTCCATGACCGCGGTCGAGGGGCCCTCTCGTCTTTTACTTCATGTTCAAAGAAAAGACGCCGTCCCAGTTCTTCGCCGGGGGCTTTTTCATGAAGTCTTGACAGCGCTTTTTAAAAGTCGCCGCCGGACCATCTTCCGGGTCCAGTTTCAAGGCCTCATCGAAAATCTTGATCGCCTCTTTCCACCTCTTTTCTTCAAAAAACTCCAGCCCTCGGTGAAAAAGCTCCAGTACCTCCTGCTTGCGCGGCTCTATCCACCCTTTCTCCTCCAACAGCTCGTAGAGCCGTACCGGTTCGTGGATCCCCACCACGCGGACCCGGTCGAGCTGCCGGGTGACGAAGTGGTCGCCGGCTTGGTTTTTGGTGATCTCGCTCATCAGGATCCAGGTGCCGTACTGTTTGTTCACCCCTTCCAGGCGAGCGGCCAGATTCACCGCGTTGCCCATGATGGTGTAGTCCAATTTTTTGTGCCGACAAAGCTGCAAGGCTTCCGGTCAGCAAGATCACCATCCCGAGTAAAAAAACTTTCTCACCTCTCATCAGATCCGTCCTTATATATGAATACCTTATCGATAAAGCAAATGTTGTACCTATACATAATAACTATAGGTCAAGAGCTCTCTCATGACCACAAAATAATTCAAAAAACGCACATATTTCTCTCAAAAATGTGTAAAAACGCAATTTCTCCGCCCCAAAAAAAACTTTGCCGTTGAACTCCTCTCTTAAGCTTAGCGACCGCGTGCAAAAAACTCTCTATCCCTTTAGGACAGTGGAAGTACCAATTAAGTACAGCCTGAAAGCTCTTTGCTCCCAGCTCATTACAACTCTTAACACGAATTCTGTTATACACTAGTATTTCTGTCAAATATATTTTCCACTTTTTTCTCATTTCATTTGCCTCTTCTTCTAGGTTTTTATTACCCTAGTATCGAGAGACCGAGTCGAGGAGGCGACCATGACGATACACAGCACCTGCACGTTGAACAATGGAGTTAAAATTCCCTGGCTGGGCTTGGGAGTCTACAAAAGCAAAGAGGGGCCGGAGGTGGAAAACGCCGTCCGTTGGGCCTTGGAGATCGGCTACCGCCACATCGACACCGCCAGTATGTACGAAAACGAGACTGGAGTGGGCAAAGCCATCGCTGAGAGCTCAGTCGATCGAGAGGATATTTTTCTCACCACCAAAGTCTGGAACGACGAGCAGGGCTACCAGAAGACCCTGGCCGCCTTCGACCGCAGCCGCTCCAAACTCCGGAGCGACGTGATCGACCTCTACCTCATCCACTGGCCGGTCAAGGAGAGCTTCAAGGAGACCTGGAAGGCGATGGAGAAGCTCTACGCCGAGGGCAAGGTCCGGGCCATCGGAGTGAGTAACTTCCTGATCCACCACCTCAAGGAGCTGCTCGTCGACTTCGACGTGGTGCCCGCGGTAGACCAGGTCGAGTGGCATCCCTTTCTCCGCCAGAGGGAGCTCCACGAGTTCTGCAGCGACAGCGGAATACAGCTGGAGGCCTGGAGCCCGCTGACCCGGGGCAGGATGCTGGACCACCAGGTGATCAACGAGATCGCCGAAGCCCATGGCAAATCACCAGCGCAGATACTGATCCGCTGGGATCTGCAGCACGAAGTGGTCACCATCCCCAAATCGGTCCACCGGGAGCGGATTCTGGAAAATAGCCGGGTCTTCGACTTCGTCCTGAGCAGCGACGAAATGTCACGCCTGGACGCCCTGGACAGCGAGACCCGTTTCGGAAAGCATCCCGACGAGATGAGCTGAGCATCTGAACCGATAGTTTAAAAATAACAACCTCAAAAACACCCGTAGGTAATAGGTTTTGTCTTTGCTGGTGGAGTAAGGGGGCTCCTCGAATATAGAGTTCGGCGAACAGCTTCTTGTATAGTATTTTTCACATTCTCATCTATTTCTTGCAGACGGGGATCTTCGAAAAAGTCCAGCGCTCTGAGACAGTCGGCAGGTGAAAACTGCTTGCCAAATAATGCCAAAGTTCCAGACAGACCTCGATGCAGCTC
>DSBN01000259.1 GCA_011046055.1 Sediminispirochaeta sp.
GGCAGCATCATCAACGTCTCCTCGGTGGTAGGAATCATGGGCAACGCCGGGCAGTGCAACTACAGCGCTTCCAAGGCGGGAATCATCGGCTTCACCAAAAGTCTGGCCCGGGAGCTCTCCTCCCGTGAGATCCGGGTCAACGCGGTGGCCCCGGGCTACATCGACACCGCCATGACCGAAGAGTTGGGCGATTCGGCCCGTGAAGCATTGACCTCGCAGATACCGCTGGGACGCACCGGCAAAGCCTCGGAGGTGGCGGAAGCGATCAAATTTCTCGCCTCGCCGGCGGCTTCCTACATTACCGGCCAGGTGCTGGTAGTCGACGGCGGACTGGCCATGTAGGGCCGGAGGCCCGGTTTTTTCCGGAACAGCCGTGGCAATAGTTCAGCGTAGAAAGAAACCATAGGAGTAGACTATGAACCGTAGAGTAGTAATCACCGGCCTCGGTGCAATCACCCCCTTGGGCAACAGCGTCGACGCCCTCTGGGAAGGACTGAAGGCCGGCAAATCGGGAATCGGCCCCTTGGAGAAGCTCGAAAAAAGCCAATTCAGCTCTCAGGTCGCCGGAGAGATCAAAAACTTTGATCCCACCGATTTCATAGATAAAAAAGACGCCCGCAAAATGGCCCTGTTCACCCAGTACGCCCTGGCCGGCGCGGTCCAGGCGATGAGGCAGGCGAGCCTAGACCCCGATGACCTGGATCCGCAGCGCTGCGGAGTCATTTTGGGCAACGGCATCGGAGGCTTTGAAGTCATCGAGGAGTCACACCGTATTCTGTTCGACAAGGGCCCGAGCCGTGTCCCGCCGATGACCATCCCCAAGCTGATCAGCAACGAAGGAGCAGGCCAGGTGGCCATCCACTTCGGCTTTCACGGCCCCAGTTATATCCTCACCACCGCCTGCGCCTCGGCCACCGACGCCATCGGCAACGCCTTCCGAGCGATCAAGTACGGTCAAGCCGACCTGGTGGTCTCCGGTGGGATGGAGGGCTGCATCACCGGCTTGGGCATCGCCGGGTTTTCCGCCCTCAAGGCCCTGTCGACAAACTTCAACGACCGGCCCGAGAAGGCCAGCCGTCCCTTCGACAAGGACCGAGACGGCTTCGTCATCGCCGAGGGGTCGGGCATACTCCTGCTCGAAGAGCTGGGGCATGCAAAAAAACGGGGTGCCCATATCCTGGCAGAGTTGGTCGGCTACGGGGCTACCTGCGACGCCTACCACCTCACCGCGCCGGATCCCGATGGGGCCGGCGCCTCTCGGGCGATGAAGGACGCCCTGACGGAGGCCCGAATGAAACCCGAGGAGATCGACTACATCAACGCTCACGGTACCAGCACCCCCACCAACGACCCCATCGAAACCAAGGCCATCAAAACCGCCTTCGGTGAGCACGCCTATCGGCTCAAGGTCTCCTCCACGAAATCGATGACCGGGCACATGATCGGCGCCGGCGGCGGTGTAGAGGCCATCGTCGGAGTGATGGCCATCCAGGACGGCTTCATCCCGCCGACGATCAACCTCGACGAGCCCGATGAGAGCTGCGATCTGGATTACGTCCCACACCGGGGTCTGAAGGCCAAGGTCAAGGCGGTGATGAGCAACAGCCTCGGTTTCGGCGGACACAACGCCGTGATAATAGTCAAGGAGTACCAAGCATGAGCGAGATAGAGAAACTCCTCCCCCACCGCCCCCCATTTCTGTTCGTTGACTCCCTGGAGTTCTACGATGAGCAGAGGATAGTCGGCCACAAGACCTTTTCCAAAGAAATGGTTTTCTTTCAGGGACATTTTCCGGACTACCCGGTGGTACCGGGGGTTTTGCTCGTAGAGGCCATGGCCCAATGCGGCGGAGCCGGGGTGAACGCCCAGGGGACCCTCGGAGGGGCCCTCTTTTTTCTGGCCACGGTGGAAAAGGCGAAATTCCGCCGACAGGTGCGCCCCGATGAAAAGGTCCGCTTCGAAATAGAGAACCTCCGCGTCTCCGCCAGAGCTCTCAAACAGAGGGGCAAGGCCTTCGTCGGAGAAGACCTGGCGGCGGAGGCCGAGTGGTTCTGCCTGGTGGATAGCTCCAAATCACAGAACAAGGCACAAGGAGAGTAGTATGGTAATAAGTCCCAAAATTCGCGGGGGCATCTGCATGAACGCCCACCCCGCCGGCTGCGCCCAGGAAGTCAAGCTCCAGAAGCAGATCGTCGAACAGTCCATAGAGAACAGCGAGCACGGTTCCGTCCAAGGACCCCGGACCGTACTGGTTATCGGCGGTTCTACCGGATACGGTCTGGCCGCCCGCCTGGTCGGTGCCTTCGGCTACGGAGCCGATACCATCAGCGTCTCCTACGAAAAGGAGCCCAGCGACAAAAGACCGGCCACACCGGGCTGGTACAACACCCGCGCCTTTGATCTCTTGGCCGAAAAAGAGGGATTGTCCGCGGTCAGTCTGAACGCCGACGCCTTCTCCCACGACACCAGACAGAGAGTTGTGGAGATACTCCAGGAGAAGGGAAAAAAGATAGACCTCCTGGTCTACTCTTTGGCCAGCGGCGTCCGTCCCGACC
>DSBN01000197.1 GCA_011046055.1 Sediminispirochaeta sp.
GCCGGCTGCGATATGCGAGCCTCGGCGACCGTCGGAGGTGAGCCGCGGCTGGAGTACCTGCACCCCCAACAGATCGAGCCCCAGGTCGAAGGCAGCGAGACCGGAGACTACATCGTCATCGAAGGGGATCCGCGGATCACACTGCAGATCAAGCCGGAGATTCCCGGCGGGATCGGCACCGCCGCCCTCTGCGTGAACATGATCCCCCTGGTTTTGAAGGCGGACGCGGGACTGAAGACCATGCTGGACCTGCCCGTACCCCGGGCGGTGGGAGGAAGCATTCAGAGATTTTTTGCTGATTAATTGGAGTTGTATATGTCTGAAGAGAGAACGACGCCGAAGGCTCGAAAAGGTGATTGGGTCCGGATCCAGCGCACCGTACTGGAGCCGGGAGAGAGGGCCGAACACATTCCCGAGGATACCCGGAAAGTGCCCTTGGAAATGTGGGCCAAAGGTTTTCTCCTCGATGAGGAGGCAAGGGTCGGAGAGGTGGTAGAGATCGAGACCGGCATTGGCCGCCGGATGAAGGGAATCATGGAGAGTATTAACCCAGGCTACCGGCACTCCTTCGGAGAGACGGTGCCGGAGCTGCTGAAGATCGGCCGGCAACTACGGGCTTGGCGCTGGGAACACGAGTCGGGCCGAGGGGGGGACGGATGAAAAACAGCGGTGAATATACGGAGGTAATGTCCCGCAAGTCGGAGATACTTAAAAAAGCCGTTGGTCTGGACTACGAAGGTTTTGAAAGCGGCGCCATTGCCTTCGACTACGAAGCACTGATGGGCAGCGTCCCCTACGACCTGAAACAAATCCAGCAGATCCAGGGGGAGACCGGAGTGGGCAATACCCCTGTCTTCGAGCTGCGCAACCTCACCGAACTGGCTCGCAGCTACGCCCCCGCCGGCAAGGGAGCCCGCATCCTCCTCAAGGACGAGGCGGCTAACCCCTCCGGGAGTTTCAAGGCCCGGCGAGCGGCCCTCTCGGTCTACCAGGCGAAAAAATCCGGCTTCAAAGGCGTCATCGCCGCAACCAGCGGCAACTACGGCGCCGCGGTGGCCAGTCAGGCGGCGATGCGGGGCTTGGACTGTATCGTGGTCCAGGAGTGCTACGACTCCCACGGGGTGGGGCAACCGGAGATCATCGAGAAGGCGCGTAAGTGCGAAGCCTACGGGGCGGAAGTCCTGCAGCTCTCTGTGGGGCCGGAACTTTTTTTCGTTTTTCTCAAACTTCTGGAAGAGACGGGCTTTTTCAACGCCAGTCTCTACACCCCCTACGCCGTGGCCGGGATCGAAAGCCTGGGCTATGAGCTGATGGTGCAGACCCGGGAGCGCTACGGACGCGGGCCCGACGCGGTGGTGGTCACCAACGCCGGTGGCGGTAATCTCACCGGTACGGCCCGGGGGATCGCCGGCGCCGCTTCTGACTCTCTACCCAGAATTGTCGCGGCCAGCGTGGACTTGCGGGGCTTGAACATGGCCTCCGACGGAGACTTCAACCGTAAATCCTTCACCACGGGCCATACCGGATTCGGAATACCCTTCAGCGTATTTCCGGACCGTTCGGACGTTCCGCGCTCGGCGGCCCGCCCGCTGCGCTACCTGGACCGTTACGTGACGGTGAAGCAGGGAGAGGTATTCTTTATGACCGAAGCTCTGGCTCGACTGGAGGGCTTGGAACGGGGCCCGGCGGGCAACACCTCGCTGGCGGCGGCCTTTGCCCTAGCTCAGGAGATGGACCGAGAGCAGATAATTCTGGTCCAGGAGACCGAATACACCGGGGCGGGGAAGCACGTGCAGCCCCAGCTGGCCTTTGCCCGGCAGGAGGGAATCCACGTCTACCTCGGAGACCCAGCGGAAGAGGTTCCGGGAGAGAGCATTGTCCTGCCCGAGACCCCCGGACTTATCCGGGCCAGGGAGATAGATGTGGAGGAGCTGAAAAAAAGCTATATCCGACACGGTATCGATTTCGCCAGGCAGCGAGGCGGCGGAGACTTGAAGAGTTTGTCAGAGAAAGATGTGGAGTTCCTGATGCAGGAGACCCGCGGCGACCGAAGCTGGGTAGAAAACTATCTGCATGATTTTTTGGAGGAAGGGTAATGGAACGAGCCGACGATTTTCACGAACGAAGGAAGCACCTGGCCTCGATGAGCGAGGCGGAGTTGGAGCAGCGGTTTTGGCAGCTGTGCGAAGAGCTGGTCGATCCAATGGTGGAATTGGCCTACGGTCACACCAGCCCGTCGGTGGAGCGGTCGGTGCTGATGAGGATGGGCTTCTCCAGCATGGAGGCCAAGACCATTGTGGAGTCGGCCATAGATCACGAACTCATCGGCAAGGGTGCCGGCCACTTGGTATACAAGTTGGCTCGGGAGAGGAACATGCCCATCCGCGAGGCGGGGCTGGCCCTGGCGGGGGGAGCACACTGGGACGAGCTGAAGGCGTTTTTCAACAAGGGGGCGGCAGATGAGTCTTGATCCGGAGCAGAAGCTTGATATTGAAAAGATTTTAGAAAATTTGGAACAGTATCGACCCCGCCGCAGGGGTTGGACC
>DSBN01000154.1 GCA_011046055.1 Sediminispirochaeta sp.
AAATGGCGGTCATCATCCAGGAGGTCACCGGAACGATCTACGGCGACTACTGCTACCCCAACATATCCGGCGTAGCTCGATCGCTCAATTTTTATCCCATAGAAAACGAGAAGCCCGAAGACGGAATAGTGGATATCGCCTTTGGTCTGGGAAAAACCGTCGTCGACGGCGAGATATCCCTCCGTTTCTCCCCGGCTTTTCCCAAAAAGATCATTCAGCTCTCCTCCATCGATTCGGCGCTCAAGGAGACCCAGAAGGATTTCTACGCCATCGATATGAACCCCGACGCTTTCTGCGCCCGCAGCACCGACGGCGGCTGTCTCCGCCGCCTGGAGGTCGGAGACGCCGAAGACCACGGCTCCCTCAAGTTCGTCGCCTCCACCTACGACTTTCAGAACCATGTGCTCCGGAACGGTACCAGCTACAACGGGCGGAGAGTCTTGACTTTTTCCAGCATTCTCAAATACAACATGTTTCCCCTGGCGGAGGTGATCAGGACCATACTCGAACTGGGCCAAGAGTCGATCAACAGCCCGGTGGAGATCGAGTTCGCCGTCAACCTGGACACGGGCAAAAACAATCCCGCCGTTTTCAGCTTCCTCCAGATCCGGCCCATCGTCGCCGGTTCGGAGCAGGAGGATATACACATAGACGAAGAGCTGCCGGAACACACCCTGATCTACTCCAACAAATCCATGGGCAACGGGATGTACGAGGAGCTTCAGGACCTGGTCTACGTCAAACCCGACACCTTCGACCCGGCCCATACCAAGGAGATGGCCCAGATGATAGGGCGCATCAACGAAGAGTTCTCCAAGCAGGACCGTGGCTACATCTTGGTGGTTTCCGGACGTCTCGGCTCCAGCGATCCCTGGCTGGGCATCCCCATCACCTGGTCGCAGATATCCCACGCCCGGGTCATCGTCGAAATGGGGCTGCCCCACTTCCGCGTCGACCCGAGCCAGGGCACCCACTTTTTCCAAAACCTCACCAGCCTGCAAAACGCCTATTTGACGATTAACCCCTTTATCGACGACGGAATCTTCAACTTGGAGTACCTCAACGAACTGGAGGCGGACTTTGAAAATGATTTTCTTCGACGGGTCCACTTTCCCGAAGCTCTCTGCGTGAAGATAGACGGGCGCACCAGCCGCGGGCTGATCTACTACGCCTCGGAAGAGCACAAGAAGTGTAAAAAAGAGGAACCCCAAGTGGAACCGGCGGTTCGCGATTGAGAGAAAAACAAGACCGTGACTAAGGGCTCGTCGGACCGGCAGCCCTTATACGCGGTCTCGACGGCTACTCTCGTCCCGGGTAGACCTTCAGAGCCTCCCGGAGGATCTCCACCGATCTGGCCAGCTTGTTCCTTTCGAGTACGTAGGCCAGCCGTATCTGCCGCCGTCCGGCTCCGGGGCTCGAGTAGAACCCCGCCGCCGGGGCAACCATCACCGTCTCACCGTCGAGGTCGAAGTCGCTCAACAGCCACTCCGCAAAGGCCTCGCTGTCGTCCACCGGCAGCTCGGCGATCAGGTAAAACGCCCCTTCGGGAGAAGAGACCCTCACCCCTTCGATGTCCGACAGCCCTTTCACGAAATGGTCGCGGCGCTGCTTGTACTCCCGGCGGACCTGGTCGAGGTACTCTTCGGGATCTTCCAGGGCCGCCGCCGCTGCCACCTGATCCAGCGTAGGCGGGCATAGCCGGGCCTGGGCGAAACGCATGACCAGGTCGAGCACCCGGTGATTCCTGCTCACCAGGGTTCCGATCCTAGCGCCGCAGGCGCTGAAGCGCTTGGAGACGGAGTCGACCATCAAGGCGTGCTCCTCCACGCCCTCCAGCTGGAGCACCGAGACCGCTTCCCGCTCTCCGTAGGTGAACTCCCGGTAGACCTCGTCGGATATCAGGTACAGATCCTTTTTCCGGGCCAGGTCGGCCAAGGCCTGCAGTTTCTCCTTGGAAAAAACCGCCCCCGTCGGGTTCCCCGGATTGCTGAACAGGATGGCTTTGGTTCGCGGACCGATCTTCGCGGCGAAGTCCTCGATATCGGGAAGGTGAAAGTTGTTCTCCAAGGTGGTGCTCACCGGCACGATACGCAGGCCTACCATCGCCGCGAAACCGTTGTAGTTCGCGTAGTAGGGCTCCGGTACGATCACCTCGTCCCCCGCCGAACCGATAGCCATCAGGGCGAAGATGATCGCCTCGCTTCCGCCGGTGGTGATAAAAACATCCTCTTTGTTCACCTCAATCCCCTTGTTCCGATAGTAGCCGTGGAACTTGTTGATCAGTTCGTCCAGGCCCTGACTCGGTCCGTAGGCCAGCACCTCGGGGGCATTCTCGTAGGCTTTTCGCATTGCCGGGATAGTGGGAATATCGGGCTGCCCTATATTCAACTGGTATACGGTCTTACCCGCCCGGCGCGCGGCGTCGGCAAAAGGTACCAACTTTCTAATGGGGCTCTCTTTTAGCAATTTACTTCGGTCGGATACCTCGAGGCGGCTAGTCTGCATGTGTCGTTCCTCTCTCTTCATGGTCTTGGGGGGGAGTATAG
>DSBN01000046.1 GCA_011046055.1 Sediminispirochaeta sp.
GCTTAGTGTTGTCCATTCTGATGAGGTATGATATAATATCATACCAGAGAGGTGTGGAATGGGAAAAGCAAAGGTTGCCGTCACCATAGACAGTGCTCTTCTCGAGTCCGTCGATCGTTACGTGCGGGAGCACGAGTTCGAGAGTAGGAGTAGTTTCTTCGAAAATGCGGTTGCCGAGCGGGTGGAGCGTTACGAAAAGGGGCGTTTAGCCCGGGAGCTCGACAAACTGGATGTAGATGAAGAACGGCAGACCGCTGAGGAGGGGATCGAAGCGGAGAACGAGATATGGCCGGAATACTGAGGGGAGATGTCTATTGGGCCGATCTCAATCCGGTGCGGGGATCTGAGCAGGCCGGTTTTCGTCCCGTGCTCGTTATTAGCCATGATATTTTCAACGAAAAATCCGGTACCGTAATAGCTCTTGCATTGACTAGCCGTCCGCAAAAGGCGGGATTTCCCCTCACCCTGGAGCTCGATTCAAAACAACTGCCGAAGAAATCCTGGGTGAAAATAGGGCAGATCCGTACTCTTTCGACTAGCAGACTTGGGGAGAGGATCGCGGCGATTAGTCGGGAGGAACTCGACCGGGCAGTAGATGGACTGACTGAGTTGATCGGTTGAGTCTGCGGGTCTAGGCTACAAGCGCGGAATCTACGACACGGCGTTCTTTTCATGCATGCAATGAACTTTATTATTACCTACACATGTCTGATTGTATTGTACTATTCAATGCGTGCTGTTTCGAGCATTGGAATGACCGAAAAGTGAACGTCCGAAGTCAGGAGGGTTGCCCCGGTATCGAAGGAGACTGCGGCAATCCAGATGTCGTTGGTGGGGATGGGAGTGCCCTGAAGCTTGAGTTGTCTCACGAGCTTTCCGTAACGTTCGGCGGTCTTCTGAGTAATATCTGCTACCCGTGTTCCCGGTGTCTTTAAGAAGGCCTGTAGTCTTTGGATATTTTCCGTGCTCCTGCTCCCAGCGGCGAAACCGGCATGAAGCTCTCCCAATACAATCGCCGGCATTATTAGTGAATCTGCACGCTCGAGCAGATCCTTTACCTCTTCATGACCCCGCATGAGCGCCGAGTAGGCATTGGTGTCGAGACAGATATCCATTACTTCCAGAGCTCCTCGTCTATCTCTTCGAAGCCTGCCGTTGCTTTTTTGAACTCTGTTGCCTCTTCCTCGTTCCATATCCTGGCGAAATCAGATAGATCGCGTTTTTGCTCGATAGGATGTTCGATACCGAGAGCCTCGCGGAGAAGCCGTTGGACAGTCTTGTTGATGCTGGTTCCGCTCTTCCTAGCAATTTTTCGGATTTCTTTCTCAACATCTTCGGGAATATCCCGCAAGGTGAGCTGCTTCATTTCGTGCCTCCATGATGTCATACAAATGACATCATTAATCTAATATACCACTACCAGCTTCATCGATCAAGGATGGTTAAGGGCTGAAGCGGGGACCGATGCGAAGAGCTCTACCAGGCCGGTGTTTTTCCCGTTGCATTATTGATTTGTTCCGATGCTCTTAGACGGCGCTTTTCCCTGGGCTCGGAGAAGAATCCCCTTGGCTTATCTCCAAAATAAACTGATCAAACCTCTCTCTTATAATGCCCTGGAAGTTCTGGTCGTTCAAATGGGTGTTCATAAAGGCCTCGGGATCTTCGCGTCGCTCCTCGGGCAGGACCATGCCGATGGGGAAGGCCCGGCAGTACTGACATTTATCCGCCATCAGGTTCCGTACTTTGCCGAAGACCGTCGCGTATCCGAACTTGTCGTTTTGCCCTGCGTCGGTGCTCCCGCAGCAGGTGACGAAGATCAGCTTTTTGATCCGATCCTTATGTGAAGTGAGAAAACTTCGCAGCGGCGGAATCAACCGGCCGATCCAGATGGGACCGCACAGGATCACCTGATCGTATTCGCTGAGATCCACGGAAAGAGCTCTGTTTCCCATGTGTATGTTGAGCAAGAAGAGCGGGAAGACGTTCAGCCGGGGTTTGAGCTCGGCTATATCGCAGGACAGGTGCTCTGCTATCTTCCGCGCCAGGTACCTGTTGCTGCCCTTGCGGAAGTAATAGACCACTATTCTCTTCATTTTTTTATTTCCTCTCGATATTGTAGCACCCTTTCCCCCGGGATAGATAGTTGAATCTACTTTGCTGATCATTGAACATCCAGGCGCAATCCATTAGAGTTGCTTGATACCTCAAGTACAGGAGAAAAAAATGAGCATACAGCAGTGGAACAATCCCCCGGAGATGCAGATAGACACCGACAAGGAGTACTTCGCCGTCCTGAAGACCAGCAAGGGCGAGATCGAGCTGCAGCTGTTCCCCGAACACGCCCCACGGACGGTCAACAACTTCGTCTTTCTCGCCGGCCAGGGGTTCTACGACGGGGTGAGCTTCCATCGGGTCATCGACAACTTCATGGTCCAGAGCGGCGACCCTACTGGCACCGGCCGGGGCGGTCCGGGCTACCGATTCGCCGACGAGACCGCGGGCAACCCCCTCACTCACGAGGCGAAGGTGCTGTCCATGGCC
>DSBN01000027.1 GCA_011046055.1 Sediminispirochaeta sp.
GAGCATGCTGAACCATGAGAAGTAGCTGTACTGCGGTTTTTCATGATCCTGTCCCAGCTTGACCCTTCCGTAGCGGCTGAAGGCCAGGACGACGCTGAAGATCACAAAACCGAAGGCCGCCAGCAGGTAGGCCCAGCCGAAGTGTTCGATTATCCACGAGTGAAGCCCTCTGCTGAACTTGTCGAGCTCCGCTGGGGCGAACATACCGATAAAAACGAAGGCCAGGACCAGAAGAAAAGACGTTGGAAAAACCATATCTCCGTGCTTCATGTACGTGCTCCTCTCTGTACCGCTGGATTTGGAATAATGAGCACCGAGCAGGGCGCATTGTAGCTGACCATCTCGGCGGTGGAACCGAGAATCGGACCGCTGCGGGCACGACTGTCGGCCTTGCCCATCAGAATGAGGTCGACCCCTTTTTTCCGGGCTGTACGTATGATTTTTCTCTCCGCCTGGCCGACGAGGCTGAATCTATCGAGGACCGTCGTAGTGTCGGGCAGCGACTGAGCCAAGAGCTCAAAAGATCGCCGTACTTTTTGATTTCGTTCTTCTTCGGCCCTCGGGTCGGGTGCGCGCCGACCGACGTGCAGCAGGATCAACTCGGTCCTCATCGGCGCCAAAAGCGCCAGGAGCTGTGAGTCAACCGCGGAGAAAGAGCTGGCGTAGAGCACTCTCATGCCTTCATCCCTCTTCTCACTGCCTTTTTTGTAGACACAGACCGGCAGTTCGCTCAAACGTATAGTATCCTTGACCACGCTGCCCATGATCGCCTGCTCGACCCAGTTTTTTTTCTTGAAGCTCAGACAGATCGAGTCGCACTCCTTTTCCGCGGCCGCCTTCAGAATTTCCCGGCGGACGCTTCCGCTACGAAGAGACGTCCGTACCCGAAAAGAGTACTCCTTCAAGGACCCTCCGTACCGCTCGAGGAGCACTCTGTTTCTCCGCCCCTTTACCCCGGCGCTCCGGCCGATGTGGAGAAGGACAACGTCTTGAGCTCCCATTTTTGTGAGAAAATCGGCTAAGTCCGAGATCTTGTTAAAGGACTCCTTGAGTTTGAGTGGTATCAGTATCTTCCGCAACATGGTCTAAGCCTAAATGTTTGTCCCTTTGAGGACAATACGGCGACAAAAAAAACTGAAGATTTCGTCCCTCTTACTTGACAATCTTTTTCTCGGTCTCTATAGTTTCTCTCCATAGGAACGAACATTATGCGTTGTACCGAAAAAGAAAGCAGGACAAGACAAGCCAATCTCCTCTCCCTGGTCGTACTCGTGGTCCTGGTACTAGTCCCCGCTTTCATATATCCGTCGGGATAGCGCATAGGCTTGGAGAAGAGTACGGAGCCTGTCGCCACCCGGCGGCAGGCTCTTTTTTTATCTCCAGTTCCTTTGGTCTTTCTTTCACGCGTTTCATCAGGAGGTATAGATGAAAAAGGGAAAATCTACCGGGGCGAAGGCTCTGGTCAAGACTTTGGGAAAAAATGGTGCTGAAATCATTTTCGGCTACCCCGGCGGGGCGAATCTGCCGATTTACGGAGCTCTGAAACACTCGAGTATTCGGCACGTACAGGCACGGCACGAACAGGGGGCTGCCCATATGGCCGACGGATACGCCCGAGTCAGTGGAAAGCCCGGTCTCTGTATGGCCACCAGTGGCCCCGGCGCGACCAACCTGGTCACCGGTATAGCCACCGCCTATATGGACTCCAGCCCCGTCATTGCGATCACCGGTCAGGTTCCTCGGAGCATGATCGGCAACGACGCTTTTCAGGAAGTCGACATTACCGGCATCAGCATCCCAATCACCAAGCACGACTATCTGGTCCAATCCGCCGGCGAGATCGCCCCTACCGTCGAGGAGGCCTTCTACCTGGCGGACAGCGGCAGAAAAGGACCAGTCCTGATCGACATTCCAAAGGACGTACAGAACGAAGAGTTCCCTTTTGATTCCGAAAAACGTCGAAACCTCGAAGGCTACCGACCTACGGTGAAGGGACACCCGGGACAGATCAAAAGAGCCGCAGCCCTGCTGAAGGAAGCCAAGAAGCCGGTGATCATCGCCGGCGGCGGAGTGGTCCTCTCCTCCGGTTTTGAGCCCCTGCGCACACTAGTTGATAACTCCCGCATTCCCGTGGTGTACAGCCTGATGGGAAAATCCGCGCTGGACAACGATCATCCTCTCAACCTGGGCCTCTTCGGATATCATGGACGCAAAGTCGCCAACGCCGCCGTCTCCGAGGCTGACCTGATCCTGGCGGTGGGTACACGCTTTGGCGATCGGTCCACCGGTCCGCTCAACTCCTTCGCCCGCAACGCCCAGATCATCCACATCGACGTCGACCCCGCGGAGATCGGAAAAAACGTACCCGCCTATCTTCCCATTGTGGGAGATATCTCCGATATCCTACCGCGTTTATGCGAACTGGTGGATCGGGATGGCCAGGACAGGGACAGGTGGCTGCGACATCTGGGAGAAATCCAAGCCGCCGCCAACGAAAGGTCGGGAGAGAAGGACAATC
>DSBN01000178.1 GCA_011046055.1 Sediminispirochaeta sp.
GAGAATTTGCTTCATTTACTTAGGTAAAATTTCATTTTCTAACGGTTTGAGGCATTCTCATTTTGAAGTGTTGACATCAACACTTCAAAATGAGAATTGCTGAAGTCAATTTTTTAACACTAGTAAATTAGTCTTGCTTTTTGACTTTGACTGTTATATAAAATAGCCATGGGTATACATACGAAAAGCTATATTTTGGCAACCAGACCTTGGTCATTCACCATGACCCTTATCTCCGCCCTCATTCCGGCGATACTCGCTTCGAGTCTCCCCGATTTCCAAAGCATCTTGATCGCCCCTCTCCTGATAGGGCTGATCATCGTCCATGGGGCGACGAACGTACTGAACGACTACTACGATACGAAACACGGGGTGGATACGGCCGACGCGCCAACGGCGCAGTACCGGCGGCATCCGCTGATCTCCGGCGACATCAGCCCGAGGGCACTCAAAAGGTACGCGCTTATACTCTACCTGGCGGCAATTCTGCTGGCCCTTCTTCTGACGTACCATCGGGGTCTGCCGGTTTTGGGATTTGTTCTGCTCGGACTCTTGGTGAGTATCTTTTATACCGCCGATCCGGTCTCGTACAAGCACCTGGCTCTTGGCGAGGTAGCGGCCTTTCTCATGTGGGGACCGGTGATGATGGGGGCAAGCTTTTATGTCCTCGCCGGTTCCTGGACGGGAGCCAAACAGGTGCTCCTGCTGTCGATTCCCCAGGGTCTATGGGTGGGATTGGTACTGTTTGCCAACAATCTGAAGGATATATCCTTCGACGGGGGCAAGGGGATCAGTACCCTGGGTACGCGTTTCGGACGTGCAAAGAGCCGCGGGATCTTTGTGGCAGCCTTGCTTGTTATCTATATCGCAACCGTCGCGGAGGTCCTGTGGGGCGTACTTCCCCTCTGGTCACTGTTGACCCTGCTCAGCATGCCCCTGGCGCTGAGCTTAGCGCTGCGTCTCACCCGTGGAGATGAGGTGCCCGCCGATGCTGATCCAAGGACCGCTCAGGTGGGGATGGTTTTCGGTCTTCTCCTGCTATTTTCCCTGGGGATAGAGAGATTCTTCGCATGAGTAAAGATCTGAGCTACACGATTGTACTGCTCCTCCTGGCCTGTCTGTTCTGGTACGCCGCCTTTGTTCTGGACTACGGCAATTTTTGGCTCAAGCTGCCCGCGGCGGTGGCTTTCCTGGCGGTTTTGGCGGTGCTGGTCACTGATGGAGCAGTACTGCGATCGATGGAAGCAAGTATCGGAAGTCTATTCCGAGGTGTGGCCAGTGCTCTGGTGCTGTATCTGATATTCCTGATCGGCAACGCCCTGCTGCGTTTCCTATTCGTAGGGGCGGGACAAAACATCGCCACGGTCTATCAGAACCGGGAACATCTGTCGTTGCCGCTTATCGCTCTGTTGCTCTTCTTTGTCTCCAGTCCGGGGGAGGAGATATTCTGGCGGGGCTTTGTACAGCGCAATTTGCAGCGTTTTCTGGGACCAATCTGGGGGATGATCGCCGCGGTTTTCTGCTACGCCGCCGTGCATCTTTTGACGGGAAACCCGGTGTTGGTACTGGCCGCTTTGGTAGCGGGGCTCTACTGGGGCCTGCTCTACCACTACGAGGGTAATCTCTTCACGGTGATTGTTTCTCACGCTCTGTGGACGCTGTTGATCTTCGTACTATTTCCGGTGGGAGCGGGATGAGCGAGCAGGTCGTCGGGATTTTCGAGAACATCACTCCAAAGTATGATCGACTGAACAGAATCTTGAGTCTAGGGCGGGACCAAAGCTGGCGCCGCAGGGCGGTGGAGAGACTGGTAGATGGGTTCAACGGAGCACCAATCGACCGGCTCCTTGACGGCTGTACCGGCACCGGAGACCTGGCCCTGGTCTTGGCCGAAACGGCTGAAGTGGGCGAGATTGTCGGCGTGGACGCCTCGAAGAATATGCTGGCCCAGGCGCGAAAGAAGACAGCCGATGCCGGTCATGGCGAGGCGGTACGATTTCTCGAGGAGGATATGTTCGATCTTCCTTTTCCAGATGATTATTTCGACGCTTTGACTATCAGCTTCGGCTTTCGCAATCTCCGACCTTACGAGAGGGCCTTGGAGGAGATGCTGCGTGTGCTGAGACCGGGAGGACGGATTGTGATTCTCGAGTTCGCCCCGCCCGGCGGAGGAGTGAAGGGGTTTTTGTACCGACTCTACCTGAGCACTATTCCAGGAATCGGGCGATTGGTCGCCGGCGATCGCTCCGCCTATGGCTACCTGGAGTCCTCTATTCGCGCCTTCCTGTCTCCGGAAGAGCTTCTCGACCTTCTATACCGTCATGGAGTGTACGGTACTCTCAAGGAAGACCTCTTCTTCGAAGGGGTATACCTCTATTCGGGTTGGAACGCGGGCTAAGAGCGTCCGAACGGATATGCTCCGCCTGGTTCTTTTAGTGATAATAATCATTACAAAAATATTCAAAATTAATTCTTGACATCTCGAAGTACATACTTCAGGATATATATTATA
>DSBN01000190.1 GCA_011046055.1 Sediminispirochaeta sp.
CTTATATACTAATCAAAAGGGGTTAATATGGAAGCTTTTAACAATGTCATTGGTGCGATCGGCTCTTTTGCCTGGGGGCCTATCATGATCGCCCTATTGTTCACCACCGGTCTTGTCCTGTCGATCGGTACCAAGATAGTCCAGTACCGCAAGCTGGGTTATGCGTTCAAACTTCTCTTCTCGAAAAAATACGAGGGAGAAGGCGATATCAGTCCCTTTGCGGCGCTGATGACTTCCCTGTCGGCGACCATCGGTACCGGTAACATCGCCGGTGTCGCCACGGCTATCGCTATTGGTGGTCCCGGCGCGGTCTTCTGGATGTGGGTCACCGCAGTCCTCGGTGGTGCTACCAAGTTTTCCGAAGCCGTACTGGCGGTGAAATACCGAACCACCGACGAGTTCGGTGAAAAGTCCGGCGGACCGATGTACTACGCCAGCCGCGGTATGGAGGAGAAGTTCGGCGGCAACTGGAAGTGGCTCGGAGCCCTCTTCGCCCTCTTCGCCTTCGTCGCGTCTTTCGGTATCGGCAACATGGTGCAGTCCAACTCGGTTGCCGACGCGGTGAACCAGTCAATCGGACTTCCCCACTGGATCACCGGTATCGTAGTCGCTCTGGCCACCGCGCTGGTGGTTATCGGCGGTATCAAGAGCATAGCCAAGGTCGCCGAGAGGATCGTTCCGATCATGGCTATCATCTATGTGGCCGGCTCCCTGTGGGTCATTTTCGCCAACATCGAGTTCCTGCCCCGAGCCTTCGGCTGGATCTTCGGCAACGCCTTCAACGGCAAGGCCGTCGGCGGTGGTTTTCTGGGTACCGTGGTTCGAATGGGTGTGGCCCGTGGTGTTTTCTCCAACGAAGCGGGTCTTGGTAGCGCCCCCATCGCCCACGCCGCCTCCAAAAACAACGATCCCGTCCGTCAAGGTATCATCGCCAGTCTGGGCTCCTTCCTGGACACCATCGTTGTCTGTACCATGACCGCCCTGGTCATTATGATCTCCCCGTTGATGACGATCGGCGCCGACGGCCTGATGGTCGTCCGCGACGGACTGAACGGCGCGGCCCTGACAACCGCGGCCTACAACGAAGCCCTCCCCGGAGGATTCGGCCAATTCATCGTCAGCTTCGGTCTGATCTTCTTCGCCTACTCGACGATCCTGACCTGGTACTTCTACGGCTACAAGTCCCTGGAGTACCTTACCAATGCCAAAATCGCCTCTTACTACAAATGGGTGTGGGTAGTTTTGGTCTTCGTCGGAGCCACCGTACCGTTGAGCTTTGTATGGAACATCTCCGACGCCTTCAACGGCCTGATGGCCATCCCCAACTTGGTGGCTCTGATCGCCCTGAGCTCGGTGGTCTTCGGAATGCTGCGCGAATACGAAGGCAAAATGAAAAACGTCAACGACTAATCTCCATTGCAGTCATAAAAAAAGGCGGCCCTCGGGCCGCCTTTTTTTCGCCTGCCGCCGTGCGGCAATCAAGCTAATTTACTTCCAGTTCAGGTAGGTCTCGCTCATCGCGTCCTGGCCTATCACGCTCCCATGACGGACGAACAGCCGGGGTACTCTTTTGCCGAACAGGCAGGTCACCTCGTAGGTGATGGTCTTCGCCCGCCGGGCGAGCTCCTCGCTGCTGATGCAGGACTCCCGGTCCTTCCAGCGCTGCCGCCCCATCAACACAGCCTCGTCTCCCACGCCGACAATCTCGGGAATGTCGGTCAGATCAACGGTGATCATGTCCATGGAGACCCGCCCCACCACTGGAGCGCGTAATCCGTGAACCAGTACTTCCGCGTTGTTCGAGTAATCCCGGATGAAACCGTCTCCGTAGCCGATGGGCAAGACCCCGATAAGCGAGGGTCGTGAGGTGGTAAAGGTCCGCCCGTAACCGATGCTCTTGCCCGGGGCGAAGCGATCCACCTTGATGAAGGCGCTTTTGAGGGTCATCGCCTCTTTGAGGGGGACTCCGTGATCCACATCTTCGCTAGGGTACATCCCGAAGGTGGCCACCCCGGGGCGTATAATATCGAAGCCCGCCTGTTCGGGGAAATCGAGCACCGCCCCGCTGTTGGCCACGTGCAGGTAGTCGGGCCTAATCCCTTCGGAGGCCAACTGCCCGGCGAAGGAGGAGAAGGACTCGATTTGTGAGAAGGAGAAGTCCTTGTCCTTCTCATCAGCGATGGGAAAGTGGGTAAACAGCCCTTCCAGTCGAAGATTCGGAAGCGAGGCGATCTCCCGGACCATCTCCAAGGCTCCCTCGATCTGTACCCCCAGCCGGCCCATCCCGGTGTCCACGTTGACGTGGACGGTGGCGGTTCGGCCCATTTTTTCAGCCACTTTCTGCAGCTCGTGGGCGTACTCCAGGGAGGAAACGCTCAACTTCACTTCTCTCTCCAGCGCCGGAGCGATTTCATCAAAAAAGAGATCCTCCAGCAGCATCAGAGGCAGTTTGACTCCTCTTTTGCGCAGGTACTCTACCTCCTCCAAAGCCGCCACTCCACCAGCGA